>NZ_JBEYYT010000156.1:0-20060 GCF_040645715.1 Spirillospora sp. NPDC046719
GTCTGACCGGAGGTCAGCGAGCGGTGGCGGCGGCGAGCTCGGCGAGCCGCCGCAACCGCTCGTGCGACGGTGAGCCCGGTTCCGCCTGGAACACCGTCACGCCCTGGCCCTCGTCGTCGGGCGTCCGCAGCAGCTCGGCGGTGAGGGTCATGACGCCCACCTCCGGGTGCCGGTAGCCGCGCGAGATGGACGCGCAGTTCGCCACCGGGTGCTCCGTCCACATGGCGCGGAACTCCGGGCTGAGCGCCAGCAGCTCCTCGACCAGCGCGGCGAGCCCCTCGTCGCCGGGGAACCTGCTCAGCGAGCCCTCCAGGTAGGCGATGTCGTCGCGGGCCTTCTGCTCCCAGTCGACGTAGAGGCCCCGCGAGAAGTCCGTCTCCAGGAAGTCGACGCGGACGAAGTTCGGCTTCTCCTCGGCGTCGAAGTCGTAGTGCGGGGCCAGGAGCGCGTGCGCCAGGCGGTTCCAGGCGAGGATGTCGCCCCGCCTCCCCACCGCGATGGCGGGCGCCTCGGTCATCGAGTCCACCAGCAGCCCGATGCCCGGACGCAGCCGCTCCGGCCCGACCCGCTCCCGGGCCCGCGCCACCCGGGCGAGCCGGTGCAGGTGGGCCAGCTCGTCGTCGTCCAGCCGCAGGACGCGGGCGATGGAGTCGAGGACCTCGTCGGAGACGTTCGGGCTCTGCCCCTGCTCCAGCCGCGTGTAGTACCCCACGCTGACCCCGGCGAGCGGCGCCAGCTCCTCCCTGCGCAGCCCGGCCACCCGCCGGTGCTTCACCCCCGGGCTCAACCCGACGTCCTCGGGCCGGAGCCGGGCGCGGCGGGACCGGAGGAACTCACCAAGGGCGGAACCGGGATACATGGATCAAGATTCTCAGATCCGCACCGCCGCCGGAAGCGGCGCGGGTCCGGTGCGCCGTCAGGGCGCCGGGGTGTGCGCGGCGTTGGCGCGGTCGACCTCGGCCATGTGCTCCTCCGCCCACGCGCGCACGACGGCGAGCGCACCCTCGAGGGAGAGCCCCAGTTCGGTGAGCCGGTAGTGGACGCGCGGCGGCACGGTCGGCTCCACCCGGCGGGCGACCAGGCCGTCCCGGGCGAGGCTCTGCAGCGTCGCCGACAGCATCTTCTGGGAGACGCCGGGCATCCGCCGCCGGAGCTCGGCGAAGCGCAGCTCGTCCGGCGCGGCGTCGGCGAGGACCTTGACCGCCATGGACGTCCACTTGGTGCCGATCCGGTCGAGCAGCCGGCGGGTGGGGCAGCCGGGGTCGAAGAGGTCCCCGCGCGCCCCTCTCGCGGTACCGGCCGGTGAGGAGGTCACCTGGAGTTCACCACCTGTCGCTGAAGTGCCGTCTGGCGGCCCGGATGGGAGTCACTTACGCTCCCCTGGTAACCAATGGTAACCACAAGGGGAGACTCCATGCCGAACCCGTCGGCCACCGGCGCCGCCGTCCCGGACGTCACGCTGACGCGGGTGGCCGCCAACGGCATCGAGGCCAACGTGGCCGTCGCCGGGGACGGACCGGCCGTCCTGCTGCTCCACGGCTTCCCGCACACCTGGCGGGTGTGGACGGAGGTCGTCCCGGACCTCGTCCGCCACCACCGGGTCATCGCGCCCGACCTGCGCGGTCTCGGCGGGAGCACCAGAGCGGCGGGCGGGTACGACGCCGCGAGCCTCGCCGCCGACGCCGAAGGGATCCTGGACGCGCTCGGAGAGGAGTCCGCGGCGGTGGTCGCCATCGACGCGGGCGTCCCGCCCGCCTTCATGCTCGCCATGCGGCGGCCGCACCGCGTACGGCGGCTCGTGCTCATGGAGGGAACGCTGGGACCATTGCCCGGCGCCGAGGACTTCCTCGCGGGCGGACCGCCGTGGTGGTTCGGCTTCCACCGCGTCCCCGACCTCGCCGAGACCGTCGTGGCGGGGCACGAGGCCGACTACATCGGCTGGTTCCTCACGGCCGGGACGCGCGGCCGCGGAGTGCCCCGCGACATCCGGGACGACTTCGTCCGCGCCTACACCGGACGCGACGCCCTGCGCTGCGCGTTCTCCCACTACCGCGCCGCTCCCGACAGCGCGCGGCAGATCCTGGACGCCGCCGCCTCGTCCCGGCTCACGATGCCGACGCTGGCGATCGGCGCGCAGCCGGTCGGCGACGCGCTGGAGCGGCAGCTGCGCCCCCTCGCCGACGACCTGACCGGTCGTCTCGTCGAGGACTGCGGCCACATCATCCCGCTCGACCGTCCCCGGGAACTCCTCGCCCTGCTCATGCCGTTCCTGGCCGCCGGCGCACCGGCGACGGACCGGCAGGCCGGCCCGTCCTGAGCGGTGGCGGGCGCGGGCGGGTGTCTAGGATCGAACGCCGATCAGTGATCCGAAGGGCGGGGGCCGAGGGTGGAACCGACCGGCGCGATGGCGGAGGACGACTGGGCGGCGCACCGCCCGGCGGTCTTCGGGGCGGCCTACCGGATCCTCGGCAGCGTGGCGGAGGCCGAGGACGTGACGCAGGAGGTCTGGCTGCGCGCCGCCGCCGCGGACCTGTCCGGGGTGCGGGACCTGCGGGCGTGGCTGGTCACCGTGGCCGCGCGGACGTCCTACAACGTGCTGAAGTCGGCGCGCGTCCGGCGCGAGTCCTACGTGGGGCCGTGGCTGCCGGAACCGCTGCTGACCGGGCCCGACGCCGCCGCGCGGGTGCTCATGGACGAGTCGGTGGGCACCGCGATGCTGGTGGTCATGGAGACGCTCACGCCCGCCGAGCGCGTCGCGCTGGTGCTGCACGACGTGTTCGGCTTCCCGTTCGAGCGGATCGCCGAGGTGCTCGGCGGCACGCCCGCCGCCGGCCGGAAGCTCGCGTCCCGGGCGCGGGCCCGGGTGGCGGCGGTCCGGGAGCGGCCGCAGGCGTCCAGGGCGGAGACCGAGCGGGTGCTGAAGGCGTTCAAGGCGGCGGCCGAGGCCGGTGACATGGCCGGGCTCGTCAGGCTGCTGCACCCCGACGCCGTCTACGTCGCGGACGGCGGAGGCAAGGCGACCGCCGCGCGCAGGCCCGTCCGGGGCGCGGAGCGGATCGCCCTGCTCGCGCTCAGGCAGATCGAGATGCGGCGGCCGGACACGATCCGGATCGTCGAGGCCAACGGGCGGCCGGCGCTCGCGACCTACCAGGGCGGCGCGCTGGTCTGGCTCGACACCGTCGAGATCGCCGACGGTCGGATCACCGCGTTCCGGAGGCTGGCCAATCCGGAGAAGCTCGAGCACGCCGGTCACATCTGACCCCGCCGTCCTGTCTCCCTGCCGACTCCCCCGGGTCCCGCCGGGGGCGAGGCTGAGAGAGGACGGACGATGGCGCACGTTGTGATCATCGGAGGCGGGTTCGCGGGCGTGTGGAGCGCGGCGGGAGCGGCGCTGGCGCGCGCACGGGCGGACATCGCGGCGGACGCGGGCGCGGACGCGGGTCTGCGCATCACGCTCATCGCGCCGGGCGAGCACCTGGTGCTGCGGCCGCGCCTGTACGAGCCCGAGCCGGACCAGGCGAAGGTCGAGCTGCGCAGGATCCTCGACCCGATCGGCGTCGAACACGTGCGGGCCGCGGTGAGCACGATCGACACCGGCCGCCGCACGGTGGAGGCCGGGGGCCGCGAGATCGGCTACGACCGCCTGGTGCTGGCGGCGGGCAGCGCGCTCGTCCGGCCGCACGGCCTTCCCGGCGCCGAACGGCTCTTCGACATCGACACGCTGGACGGCGCCCGGCGCCTCACCGCCCACCTGCGCGGCCGCGACGACTACACCGCCGTGGTCGTCGGCGCCGGGTTCGTCGGCCTGGAGGCGGCCACCGCGCTGGCGGCCCGGGGCCGGGTGCTGCTGGTGGACCGGTCGCCGGTCGTCGGCGACCAGCACGGCGCCGGGCCGCGTCCGGAGATCGAGGCGGCGCTGCACGCCCAGGGCGTCGAACGCCGCCTCGGCACGACGGTGGCGGAGGACGGCGACGGCCGCGCCGTCCTCTCCGACGGGACCGAGGTCGCGGCGGACGCGGTCGTCTGGTCGGCCGGGCTCAGGGCCAGCGACCTCACCCGGCAGATCTCCCGCGACCTCGACGCGCTCGGCCGGGTGCCCGTGGACCGCCGGCTGCGCGCCCTTCCCGAGGTGTTCGCCGCCGGCGACACCGCCGCGGCGCCGTTCGACGCCGGGCACACGGTCATGCAGGCGTGCCAGCACGCGGTGCCGCTCGGCAAGGTCGCCGGGTACAACGCGGCCGCCGACCTGCTCGGGGTCCCGCTCCGCGACTTCACTCCCGGCCCGTACGTCACCTGCCTCGACCTGGGCGGCGCCGGCGCGGTCTTCACCCGGGGCTGGGAGCGGACGGTGATGGCCGCGGGCGCCGAGGGCGCGGCCGTCAAGAAGTGGATCAACGACCACATCCACCCGCCGGTCGACGACGCCGCGGAGATCCTCGCCGCCGCCGACCAGGTCCGCCTGGACATCCCGTTCTTCCCGCGCGAGGACGCCGTCCGCGCCGGGTGAGCCCGCTGCGTGGGAGCCGGCTGTTCGCCGTGCTCAGAGGCCGAACGCCGCCGTCACCCTGCGCTCCAGCTCGTCCTCGGTCATGGCGACGTCGACCTCGATCCCGCACAGGCCCAGGGCCCTCGTCTCCTCCCGGAGGCGCCCGGTGAACATCCGGTCGCGTTCCAGCAGGTTGCGCAGGGCCCGCTCCGGGTCGCTGGTCCTTCCGGCGATGGACCACGTCGAGCCCCGGCTGTCGAGCGCGGCCCGGCGGAACCCGGGCGTCGGCAGCAGCCAGACGGCCCGGCCGGGCGCGGCGAGCAGCGGCTTCACCAGGTGCGGCAGCAGCCGGAAGCCCTCCACGATCACGGGCGGCTCCGCCGGGAGGCGGAGCAGGTCCTCGACGATCAGCCCGAAGCCCTCGCCGCGGTACCAGTGGAACGTCTCGAGCATGGTCTCCGGGGACCGGTTCAGCCACCGCTCGTCCATGTCCATGGCCTTGAACTCGCTCAGGTACGGGCTGTCGCCGGGGGTGGTCCGGCCGGAGTGGTCCGCCATCACGTCATCGGTCGCGTACACCCGGAATCCGTGCCGCGCGGCGATGCGGCGGGCGATGGTCGATTTCCCCGCACCGGTCCCGCCGCCTATCCAGTAGACGTGCCGCAGTGCCCTCACGCCGGTCCCCGAACCCGCCATCGGCTCAGTCGTCGAACTCGAAACCGGTGGCCTCGGCCGACGCCACCAGCGTGCGCATGCGTTCGGTGTCCGCGGCGACGGCGCTCAGGAGAGCGCCCAGTTCCTCCAGCGCCGCCCGGTCGGTGCCGTACGCGCAGAACATGCCGCCTTCCGGGTCGTACGAGACACGCCCTTCGAGGCTCTTCGCCTCCGTGCCGACCAGGAACCGGGCGACGCCTTCCCAGAAATAGCCGTTCGGCTCGTGGCCGAGCTCCTCGACGGTTCCGTCCACCCGGGTCGTTCCCGCGTCCAGCAGCAGCGAGTAGGACCCGGGCCGGGTCTCCACCAGTTTCAGCGGCGTCATCGGCGGAGCATGGCACGCCCGGAGCGGGGCGGCAACCTCGCCGGTGAGACGCCGCCCGTCCGCCCGCCCCGCCGCGTGACCGGGGCCCTCCGGGGTTCTCAGGCGGCGTCGCCGAGGACCTCGCGCAGCCTGCGCGCGAACGCCTCGGGCCGCCCGGCGTGACCGTACTCGTCGCCCAGGAAGCCGCCGTGGTGGCTCGGGAACACCGTCGCGCCCCGGCCGAGCAGGCCGGCCGCCGCCTCCGAGGTGCGTCCGGTCAGGGTGTCCCCCGTCTCCTCCCCCACCGCGATCACGATCCGCGTCGATGCCGCGGCCAGCGCCTCGGCGTCGGGCCGGTACCCGCTGACCGCCCACGACCGGTCGGAGAGCAGCGGGTCGCCGCGGGAGCCGTCGTCCTCGGCCGGGAGCCCGAACTGCGCGGGGTCGGGCGCGGGCCGGTCGAAGTAGGCGCCGGTGAACTCGCCCTGCCACGAGGTCATCGCGATGAAGGCGGCCATGCCGGCGCCCAAGCCCTTGGCCTCGTACACGTCCCGGACGGCGGCCCGCGCGCGCTCGGCCGCCGCAGCGTCGGGCAGCACGGGAATGACCGGCGGCTCGTGCGCCACCAGGGTGGTCACGTCATCAGGATGGGCGGCCACGAGGGCGAGCGCGGTCACCGCGCCGCCGCTGCTGGCGAACATCTCGACCGGGCCCGCGCCGAGCGCCTCGATGAGGGCGTGCACGTCCTCGGCCTGGACCTCGGGCACGTGGTCGGTCCGGCCGTCCTTGCGGGTGCTGCGGCCCAGGCCGCGCGGGTCGTAGGTGACCACCGTGCGGTCGGGGAAGTGCGACGCCAGCGTGGCGAAACCGACGGCGTCCATGGGCTGGCCGATCATGACCAGCGGCGGGCGGCCGTCCGCGGGCGGCAGCGGCCCGCGCACGTCGTAGACGAGGTCGGCTTCGGGGGTCGTGAGTGTCCGTGTGTCCATGCCGGTGCCGACTTCCGGTACGCCAGAAACTCATCGCCCCGGCACGCGCTACTTCGGCGGGTTGGCCGCCAGCCAGTCGGTGTACGTGACGGTGCCGTGAGCTGCGCCGTCGGAGGGCACGAGGTCCGGCTCCCGCATCACGCCGCCGTAGTAGGGCGCGTTCGGGTCGGTGACGACCTCGCGCCGGTCGCCCCACGCCGCCAGGGCCGTGCGGAAGAACCCGTCCATGCGGAACCGCTCGGGGCCGGCGATCTCGACCCGTCCGTTCGTCGGCGCCTCCACCGCGGCCTTGGAGACCGCCTCCGCGACCTCCTCGCCCGCGATGGGCTGGAACAGCACCGAGGGCATCCGGACCGTGTCGCCGTCCGTGGCGGCGTCGGCGATCCGGGGTGCGAACTCGAAGAACTGCGTCGCGTGCACGAGCGAGAACGGGATCCCCGATTCCTCGATCAGCCTCTCCTGGGCGAGTTTCGCCCGGAAGTAGCCGATGTCCGGCCGGTCCTCGGTGCCCACCACCGACAGCGCGACGTGATGCCCCACCCCGGCCTTCTTCTCCGCCGCCAGCAGGTTCCCCGTCGAGGTCCGGAAGAAGTCCAGCACCGCCGCGTCCTCGAACGACGGGGAGTTCGACACGTCGACCACCACGTCCGCGCCGGCCAGCGCCTCGTCCAGCCCCTCGCCGGTGAGCGTGTCCACGCCCGTGTTCGGCGACGCGGGGACCGCCTCGTGCCCGTCCTCGCCGAGCCTCTTCACGACCTTCGAGCCGATCAGGCCGGTGCCGCCGATGACCACGATCCTCATGCCAGGCTTCCCTTTCGTTTCCGGGGACGCTCGTCGCCGCCTGATGACCAGCTAAGACGGAGCTTCGTCCGGACCTCGGAAGCTCCGTCAAAAGAACCCCGAAACACTTCGTACGGAGGACCCCGCCGATCCGGAACGTCCCGCCTCGACCGCGCGTCCATCCCCCACCGGTTACCGGCCATGGAACATTCGTCCAAGACCGAGGAGCGGCCGGGCGTGCATGGTCGCTGCATGAACGAGCATGACGTCGAGAACTCGTGCGGAATGCACGTGGTCAGCGAGGGACCGCGGCAGGCGCCGCCACTGCTGCTCATCCACGGGTCCGGGGCCTCGGGCGGCACCTGGAACCCGATGATCCCGGCGCTCGCGGGCCGCCACCGCGTCATCCGGGTCGACCTGCCGGGCTGCGGCCAGTCGCCGCCCGCGCCGTCGTACGAAGTGCCCGAGCAGGCGGCACGTGTCGCCGCGCTCCTGGACGCGCTGGGTCTCGAGAAGGTCGCCGTGGCGGGGCACTCCAGCGGCGGCTACGTCGCGACGGCGCTCGCCGAACGGCGCCCCGAACTGGTGGGGCCGCTCGTCCTGATCAGCAGCGGTCCGAGCCTCGACGCGCTCCTGCCGCAGCCGTTCGTCATCCGGGCCCTGCTGGCCCCGCCGTTCGGCGCGCTCCTGTGGCGGCGGCGGTCCGACTCGATGATCCGCAAGGGGCTGGTCTCGACGGCCGCCGGCCCGGTCGACATCCCGGACGAGCTGGTCGCCGGCGTCCAGGCCACCTCGTACCGCACGATGAGGGAGGTGCTGCGGCAGAACTCCGCGTACATCACCGAGCGGAGCGTCCCCGAGCGCCTCGCGGCCCTCCAGGCCCCGGCGCTGGTGATCTTCGGCGGTGCCGACCGCCGCTGGGATCCGTCGTCCGCGCGCCGGTACGAGGCGGTGCCGGGCGCGCGGGTCGAGGTCCTGCCGGACGTCGGGCACCTGCCCCTCCTCGAAGCGCCCGAGGCGACCGCCGGACTGCTGCTGGACTTCGTCGCGGCGGACCGCCGCCCCCCTCGGCCCGCGAACCGGGAGACCTAGACTGGCCCCATGCCGCCGACCGGGCCACCGCCCGACTGGGCGCGGGTGGAGATCGCCGTCCCGCGCCCGGCGGAGCGGCTGCCCGGGATCGCGATGGCCGGGTTCCGCCAGCGCGTCCCCGCGATCGCGGACATCGCCATGGTCGCGCACCCGTCCGTCACGCTGCTCGTCGACCTGAGCGAGACGGACGGCCTCGCCTACCGGGCCCATGACCGGCGCGGGCACGGAAGCTTCGTCGCCGGGCTCGTCCCGGGCGGGCTTCGGACGGGCGGCCGGGTGGGCGCGTGCCTCCAGATCCGGCTGGGTCCGGTGGCGGCGGCCTCGCTGCTCGGCGCCGCGGCGGACCTCACCGGGACGGTGGTGTCGCTGGAGGACGTCTGGGGCCGGGACGCCGGTCGCGCCGAGGACAGGCTGCGCGCCGCCGCGTCGTGGGACGAGCGGTTCGCGATCGCCGCGGAGATCCTCGCCCGGCGGCCGGAGGCCCGGCGGCGCGTCGATCCGGAGGTGGCGCACGCCTGGCGGCGGACGCTCGCCGGCCGGGGCCGGACGCGGGTCGACGGCCTGGCGGACGAGGTCGGCTGGAGCCGCAAGCGCCTGTGGTCGCGGTTCCGCTCCCAGCTCGGCATCACCCCCAAGCGCGCCGCGCGGCTGGTGCGCTTCGACCACGCGGCGCACCTGCTCGTGGCGGGCGATGCCGCCGCCGACGTCGCCGCCCGGTGCGGCTATGCCGACCAGTCCCACCTGCACCGGGAGGTCAGGACGTTCACCGGGCTCACGCCGGCGGCCGTCGCCGTCGCGCCCTGGCTCGCCATCGACGACGTGGCGTGGCCGGCATCGCCGCGCCCGCCGCGGTCCCTGAGCCGATCGGTCACCGGACCTCGATGACGACCTTGCCCGTGGCGTGTCCGTCCTCCTGGTAGGCGACCGCCGCCGGGATGTCGTCGAAGGGGAGGCTGCGGTCGATGACCGGAGCGACCTCGCCCGCCTCGATGAGCCCGGTCAGCGTCATCAGGCTCCGTTTGTGCTCGGTGGAGGCGTACACGTCGGCCATGACCATCCGCTGGGAGACGACCGGCGACATCGCGGCCGCCGCGAAGACGTGACCGGCGGGCTGCAGCCACCGGCCTTGCGGCCCGCCGACGGCGACGTAGGTCCCCTTGGACGTCAGCGCGCGCCGGCACGCCCACGCCGAGCGGCCTCCGGCGACGTCCAGCAGCAGGTCGTACCGGCGGCCGAGCCGGGTGAAGTCCTGCACCGTGTAGTCGACGACCTCGTCCGCGCCGAGCGAACGGACCAGGTCCACGTTCCGCGTGCCGCAGACCCCGGTCACCGCCCCGCCGAGTGCGGCGGCGATCTGCACGGCGAACGTCCCGACGCCCCCGGAGGCACCGTTGACGAGGACGCGCTGCCCGGACCGCAGCCGCCCCCGGCCGCAGAGGCCGTACAGCGCGGTGACGCCCGCCAGGGGCACCGCCGCGGCCTGCTCGAACGACAGGTTCCTCGGTTTCGGTGCCAGCCGGTCCTCCGGGACGCACACGTACTCGGCGAAGCCGCCCTGCGCGACCAGCGCGTACACCTCGTCACCGGGACGGAACCCCGTCACGTTCCCGCCGACCGCCTCGACGTGCCCGGCCACGTCCGCGCCCAGGACGCCGATCTTCGGTGCGCGCAGGCCGAGGGTGCCCGGCATCAGCCGCGCGACATAGGGCTCGCCTCGCATGTGGTGCCAGTCGTAGGGCTGGACGGACGTGGCGCGTACGCGGACGAGCACCTCGCGGTCACCGGGCACGGGCCGGTCGACGTCGGTGAGCTCCAGGACATCGGGTGAGCCGTACGAACGGACGACGAACGCCTTCATGACGGTCCCTTCGTGGACGAGTCGTTTCGTACGTTGTAAGTCGTACGTCGTAAGGTAAGTCTTACGGCGTAAGACGGTCAAGGGGCGGGGCGGTACCGGTCCGTCAGCGGAGCCGGTCGAGACCGTCGAGGATCACGTCGAGCCCGAACTCGAACTCGGTCTGGTCGTCGCACCAGCCCAGCGTGGAATCGGGGTCGTCGTGCGCGACCTCCATGAACATGCCGACGAGATGCGGCAGCTCGGCGGCCATGCCCGCGAGCGCGGCCGCGTCGTCGCCGCCGGCCGCGTCGCCCGGGTCGAACAACTCCTGGGTGAAGCCCAGCGCCCGGCTCCCCAGAGCGTGCAGGGCGTGGTGGCACAGGTCGTTCGAGAAGCCGCCGTCGCGCATGAGGCCGATCAGACCGTCGTGGTACCGCAGGACGGCGGGGCTCATCGTGGTGCGCGACTCGAAAACGCCGGGTGCCCAGGGATGGCGGAGCAGCACCTCACGGGCCGACAGGATCCGGCGGCGCACCGCCGTCTTCCAGCCGTCGCCCTGGGACGGGACGTCGATACGGCCGACCACGTCGTTGATCTCCTCGACGACGGCGTCCGCGATGCCGTCGAGGACCTCTTCCTTGTTGGCGACGTGGTAGTAGAGCGACATCGCCTCGGCCCCGACCTCCTCGGCGAGCCGGCGCATCGTGAGCGCCCGGATGCCGCCCTCGTCGGCGATCCGGACGGCGGCCCGCAGCACGCGCTCCCTGCTCAACGGGACTCTCGGCTCGGCTCCAGCCTTGTTCCGGGCGACCACTCCAGTCATCCTCCTCGCGCCCGATCGTACAGAGTGGGACGCCGGATCCCTCCGCCGCGACGAGCGCCCGGACACCGCTGCGACGGCCATGGTGGACCGCCGGATGCCGCGTTCGGTCCAAGAGGAGGTGCTCGGCGACGGCGGCCGTCAGGAGGCAGGCGCCGGGGCGACCATGCGGTCGACGAGGACGTGCAGGTAGTCGCGGAAACGCTCGATCGCCTCGGGGCTGCGCGGCTCGGTCCGCCCCCGCCCGCCGGGCACACCGCCGGACAGGAACCCGAACACGCACCACACCACCGTCCGGACGAGCAGGTCGACGGCCACGTCCGGCGGCACGAGGCTCCCGACGACGCCCGTGACCAGTTCGTCCTGCGGGTCGACGAACTCGTTCTCCAACTCGCCGACGTCGGCGGCGTCACCCATCCACCGGTGCATCCAGAGCGCGACGATCTCCGGGTTGGCGACGTAGAAGTCCAGGTAAACGTCGATCACCCGGTGCGCGCCCGCGCGGTCGGGCGTGTACGCGCCGAGCGCGGTCTCCAGCATGTCCTGCTCGGCCCGGTACGCGCGGGCCATCACCCGCCGGTACAGGCCGTTCTTGCCGCCCGCCGCGGCGATCACCGCCTGGCCGCCGTCCCCCGCGGCGTCGGCGATCAGGTCGGTTCCGGTCGAGTCGTAACCCAGCTCCGCGAACAGCCGGGTCGCCACCGCGATGATCCGCTCTTCATCCCCCACGCCACTACGTTAGGCGATCGTTGTATCACGTTCCGCAATGGCTGCGGCCGGGACTCGCCCACACGCCGGCGAGGAGGCTCGCACGCTGGTCACCGACGGCGCGCTGAAGTGAGATCCGGTTCGGTGTTGGGGGGACGTCTCGCGCCTTACGAGGGCGAGCCGTCGATGGGGAGCCGGGCCATCAGCGCGGCACTGAGCTGCTCCGGGGTGCCCGGGCATCCGCGGCGCAGCCAGTCGGTGGCGACGCCGAGGACGCCGCCGGCGAGGAAGGCGGCCACCGGGTCGTGAGCGATACGGGCGGGATCGTCCGCGTGGGTGCCGACGGCGGGCCGGGTGAGGTTGACGTGGACGGCGATGGTGAGCCGTTGGTGCAGGTGGTCGGCCACCCGGGCGCTGCCGTCCGGCCCCAGCAGGGCGCGGTACAGGTCGGCGCGTTCGGCGATGTGGGCGAGCACACCGGTCAAGGCGGCGCGTCCCCGGTCCAGTTGGCGGGGAGTGCCGTCCGGAAGCAGCACCGGTGTGGCGGCGATCAGCTCGTCGAACATCTGCGTGCAGGCGTCGGCGGCCAGCTCGTGGACGTCGCCGTAGTGCTCATAGAAGGTCGACCGGTTCACGTCCGCGCGCTTGGTGACGTCGGACACCGCGATCCGGTTCAGCCCCCGTTCGGTGATGAGGTCCAGCAGCGCGGCTCTCAGCGCCGCGCGGCTGCGACGCGCGCGGCGGTCCTCGGACGGCTGGTCGGCCATGCGGTCAGCCTATAGGTCTCCAACATCTGTCGGTTAACCGACAGATGTTGGAATATGCTCGGGGCGGTAGTCAGGCGCACCCGCACGAGCCCGGAGGAGAACATGACGCAGCCCGTCGCGGTGGTCATCGGAGTCGGCGGAATGGGCCAGGCCATCGCCCGGCGCATCGGCCCGGCCGCCCAGGTCCTGGTGGCAGACCACAGCCAGGAGGTCCTTGACACGGTCGCCGGGCAGCTCACCGACGAGGGGTACCGGGTGACCGCTCAGCGGGTGGACGTGTCCTCGCGCGAGCCGGTCGCCGCGCTGGCCGAGCGGGCCGCTTCCCTCGGGCCGGTGCTGTCCGTGGTGCACACCGCCGGATTGTCGCCCGTGCAGGCACCGGTGCCGGCGATCCTGGCGGTCGATCTGCTGGGCGTGGCGCTGGTCCTGGAGGAGTTCGGCGAGGTCATCGCACCCGGCGGCGCCGGGATCGTGATCGCCAGCATGGCCGGCCACTTCCATCCGGGCCTCCCCCGCGAGCAGGCTCAGCAGCTGGCCACCACCCCCGCCGACGGGTTGCCGTCGCTTCCGATCTGCGACCCGGCCGGCTTCGCCGACAGCGGGGCCGCCTACGCCTTCGCCAAGTACGCCAACCGGCTGCGCGTCCAGGCCGCCAGCATCTCCTGGGGCGCTCGGGGCGCCCGGATCAACTCCATCAGCCCCGGCGTGATCGCCACCCCCATGGGCCAAGCCGAACTCGACAGCGAGCACGGCGCAGGCATGAAGATGATGATCGACGCCTCCAACGCCAGGCGGGCCGGCACGCCCGCCGACATCGCGGCGGCCGCCGATTTCCTGCTCGGCCCCGCCGCCTCCTTCATCTCCGGCGCCGATCTGCTGGTCGACGGCGGCGCCGTCGCCGCGGTCACGACCCGCACCTCCTGAGGAGCGGTCGAGCAGCGGGCGCCGGGGGACGAACCCCCGGCGCCCGTGCTCACAGCCGCTTCGAAGGGGCGTTCCGGCGGGTCAGGTTCCGTTGGCCGGTTGGCGGTAGACGTGGCCGTTGATGGTGGTGGTGAGCGTTCCGGTCGCCTCGAAGAGGTTGGTGAGGACGTCGATGGTGAGGTGGAATCCGTCGGGGCCGGTCTTCTTGGTGCCGTGGTCGCGTCCGGTCTGGACGAGGTCGGAGTACCAGTCGAGCTTGTTGAGAGTGGGGCTGGGGTTGGTGGTGGTGACGCTTTCGGTGCCGTTGAGGATGTGGGCGCCGTCGTCGGAGTAGTCGCGGTAGGCGACGGAGATCGTGCGGATGGCGGTGTGGTCGGTGTTCTCGGTGATGGTCACCGCCGCAGAGCCGGATCGCTTGCCGTCCAGGGTGTAGTGCCCCTGCGGCGGATACGGTCGCGCCGGGGTCGGGCTGCCCGGCACGTACGGGGTTCCCCACGGGACGGTGTCGGAGGCGACGGCGACGCGGTGGGGTTTGAGCGGCTTGCGGCTGGTGAGGTGGGCGATCATCATGCGGGCGGTGCGTCCGCCGGGTTCGGTGGAGGTCTCGCAGGGCAGCGGGTTGGCGCCGCCGCAGGCGGGCGGGACGGCGAGGGCCTGCCAGTAGACGATGCCGGTGCCGTCGGGCGACCAGCGGGGGTCGGCCCTGCCGTTCCAGTTCGGGTCGTTGATCGCGCCCGGGCCGCCGTCGCCGGCGGCGTTGACCTGCTGGCCCTGGTAGGAGCCGCGGTCGCCGTACCGGTCGATGAGGTAGGGCTGGAAGAAGCGCCGGTCCCCGTTGTTGCGGGTGGAGGAGACGGCACTGGTGGTGATCATGTCCGTGACGGGCGGGACGGCGCGCATCGCGGCCAGGAACATCTGCCGGTTCGAGCCGCGGGTGTCCATGGCGACGGTCCAGCCGTCGTCCGGCGAGATGGCGATCGGGTCGGTGTACTCGGGGTTGCTGGTGAGGCGGCGGACCTTGCCGGTCCGCAGGTTCGCGGCGAAGACGTCGATGTTGGACGACTCGTCGGGGTAGCCGATGTAGGAGACCTCGTCACCGGTGCCGGAGAAGCCGCGTAGTTCACCGACCGACACGGCCTGCGGGTTGATCGTCAGCCGGCCGGGGTGGCGCGGGTCGACCGTGACGGGCTGCTCGCTCGGGGCGGGGTCGAACAGGCGGGTCACCTTGACCAGGTCGTAGCGGGGCGCCAGCGGTGTCCCGGTCTTCGGCGCGGGGTCGAACCTCAGCCGCGCGAAGTAGCCGTACTGGTTCAACCTGCCGTTCGTGACGGTCGTGGCGTTGAACCCCAGGTGCACGTTGTCGGGGTGCAGCCGAAGTTCGCGGATGGCGCCGCCCGCGCCGGATCCGTCGGCGGTGACGTTCCAGCGGATCGGATAGATGTGGACGCGGTCCGGCGTGCAGTCCTGGCTGGTGAGCCGGTAAGGGCCGCAGTCGATGATGTTGGTGCCGGCCAGCGCGCGCTTGCCGTCCTTGAACGCCTGGGGATAGTCCATCGCCGAACTGCGGCCGACCGCGTTGGCGTCGGGTACTCCGCAGGTGACGCACTTCCAGGCGTCGCCGTTCGGGAAGGCGCTCCCGTCCGTCTTGACGATGATGAGCTGCTCGCCGGTGTAGACGGCGGCGGGGTCGGGGGCTGCGGGTGCGCCGGTGAAGCCGACCGTGGCGAGGACGTGGTGCCCGTCGGGCAGGAAGTCTCCCGACTGCATGCTGGTCGCCTTGCCGATGCACCCGGTGCCGTGCGGGTTGATCGCCGAAGTGCACGAGCCCGCCGCGGTGGACGGTGCGACCGGCGGCAGCGGCAGCTCGGCGACCTTGATGGGTTCGGGCTTGGGCGCCGGTGGGACGGGTTCGCCGTGGGCGGCTCCGGCGGTGCGCCCGCCGGGCGCCGCCGTCGCGGGCGACACCGCGCCGCTGATCGCCATCGCGCCGACGACGAGAACGGCCAGGAGCGCCCGCGACACGATGCTGCGTCGAACGGTTCTCATTGAGTACGGCCTCCAGGGTGGGGGTGGTCACGCAGATATGGTCGAATAAAATTCTTTAAAAAAGAGAACTCCATTCTCACTAGAGCTGAATCACCGCTGGGCCACGCTCGGATCGTGGTCCAGTGATGCGGCTCGACTATCCGTTTCTGAGTTCAGCCGGAGATCAGGCGTCCGGCCTTGGAGGGGGTGATGAGGAGCGGGCGGTCGGTGCGGGTGGGGTCGGAAGAAGAAAGCGCAGGCAGCGTTCGAAAGCCCTGCCGATATCGAGCCGCGGGTTCAGCAGCCACTGCACCTGCAACCCGTACAGCACGGCATGAAAGATCATCGCCGCCGTTTCGGGGTCGGCGTCCCCTTCCGGTCCGTCGGACGGCAGGCGCTCGCTCATCATTCGCACGGTGCGGGCGCGCGCCCTTTCGTAACGGTCAACGAAATAGGAATGGGCCGGGTGATCGGGCCGTGACGCCGCGACGGCGAGTTCCGCCCACAGGCGCATCAGTTCCGGTGCCCGCTGATGCTCCCTGAGCAGTTCGCCGAAGTACTCTGCGACGGCCTCGACGTCCGGCACCTCCGCTGAGCCGCGCTCCCATTCCTCGGAGTCGCGCTGGGCGAGCACGGCGGCGAGCAACTCGTCCTTGGTACGGAAATGATGCAGCAGGCCGGTGTGGGTGATGCCCGCCCGCTCGGCGATGTCGCGAAGCGAGGACCGAGCGAAACCGCGCTCGGCAAAACTGTCGCGCGCGGCGCGGACGATGTCGGCCCGCCGGGCGGCCGTCTTGGCGTACGGCCCGCGCGGCCTCGCTGGACTCACACCGCCTCCTTCGCCGTGCGTCCGCCTCGTCCGGAGGCGAGGTCTCGACCGGCGTCCCGGGGGCCGCGCCTCCGTTCTCGCCGGCGTCCGCGGACCACGAACACCGACCAGATGGTAACTGTTCGGCTGTGCGGCGTCCACCCCCGTGACGCGCCGCCATTCCCTCCAGGGAATCGCGTCCTCGCAGATCGGAGCCGCAGACTGCGGGGCATGAGCGAAGCACTCGAACTCAAGCGATGGTCCGACCGCTACCTCGCGCAGTGGAACGAGCCCGATCCCGCGACCCGGCAGGCCCTCATCCGGGACCTGTGGGCGCCCGACGGGATCCAGGTCCTGGTGGACCCGCCGCAGGAGATCCGCGAAGCCGCCGCGAACCTGGCCTTCCCCATCCCGCCGCTGGAGGTCCGCGGGCACGACGCACTGAACGCCCGGGTGTCCCGCGCCTACGAGATGTTCGTCGCGCCGGGCGAGCACGTCTTCGAGGTCGCCGAGGAGGCCGCCGTCCTTCTGCCCAACGTCCTCGCCATCCGCTGGTCGATGGTCGCGGTCGCCGCGCACCAGGTCGTCGGCGGGGGCCTGGACGTCATCACCCTGGACGGCGACGGCCGCATCCGCACCGACCACCAGTACATCGGAACGGCCTGACGCCGACGGCGCTCACCAGCGGGAACCGATCGCGCCGCGCAGGTGGTCCACGGAGTGGGGAGCGTGTTCGACCTGTGATGTTTGTCGCGCATCAAGTGTCGTCTAACGGGCATGCCGGGGCCCAGACAACGAAAAGAGGAGGCACCCCCGATGCCCTGGTTGATGATTCTGGTCCTCGTCCTGGCCCTGCTCCTGTTCGGTCTCGGCTTCGCCCTGAAGCTGCTGTGGATCGTGGCCGCGATCGTGCTGGTTCTCTGGCTGGTCGGATTCCTGGCCCGCAGCACCGGACCGTCGGGCCGGCGCGGCCGCTGGTACCGCTGGTAGCCCCCGGGAGACGGCTCCGGCAAGGCCGACGGCCGGTCCGCGCGGAATCGCGGCGGACCGGCCGCCCTCCAACTCACAGACGAGCGCCGGCCGGCGTGGTGCCGGCGGGCGCAGGAAAGGCGGTCGTCGTTCGTGGCGGAATTCCTCACCGACATCGAAACGCTCAGGAGGCGCGCCCGGCAGGAGATCGACAAGGGGCCGGTCACCGACGCCTACGGTGCCGACCTCGACCGGGTCCTGCAGGTCCTGAACGAGGCCCTGGCCACCGAGATCGTGTGCACGCTGCGCTACAAGCGGCACTACTACACCGCCACCGGGCTGCATTCGGAACCGGTCGCGGCGGAGTTCCTGGAGCACGCCCAGGAGGAGCAGCAGCACGCCGACAAGCTGGCCGACCGCATCGTCCAGCTCGGCGGAGAGCCCGATTTCGATCCGGACACGCTGACGACGCGGTCCCACGCGGGCTATGACGCGGGCACGGGGCTGATCGACATGATCAGGGAGGACCTGGTCGCCGAACGCGTCGCCGTGGCGTCCTACACCGAGATCATCCAGTGGCTCGGCGATCGCGACCCCACGACGCGGCGCGTCTTCGAGGACCTCCTCGCCCAGGAGGAGGAGCACGCCGACGACCTCCGCGGCCTGCTCGAGCGGATCCCCCGGGACGCCGAGAAGGACTGACACGCGGCGGGTGGCGTGTCCGGCCGCATGCCCGGTCCGGCCCCGACCTCCCGGCGGGGCCGGACCGGGCGAGCGCGCGTTGACGGGTCCGGGCGGGCCGCATGGTGAAGGCGTGGCGCGTGTCACCCGGCGAGGACCAGGCAAATCAGTGCAAGAGGTGCATATTTGTCATAAGACAAGTAACATCGCCGCGGCGTCGCTGAGCGGACACTGAACGATACGGATCGGGTGGGACGGGGGGTGGCCGGTGTCGCACCGATTCACCACGGCTGCCTCATTCCAGCCGCCCGTGCCCGAATCCCTGGCGCGGCCCTCCCCTGCGGCCGCCGGCCTTGTCGCCGCCGACGGTGACGGCTCCACGCCGGGGGCGCTGCGAGTGCTGCTGGTCGAGGACGACGCCGGGGACGCGCTGCTGGTCGAGGACACGCTGGCCGACACGGGCCTCGAGGTGTCGCTGCACTGGGTCCGCTCCCTGGCGCAGGCCAAGGGCCCGCTGACGGCCGACCCCGCGCCCGACTGCGTCCTGCTGGACCTGCATCTGGGCCCGGAGCAGGGCCTGGAAGTACTGGAGCGGGTGCTGGAGTGGGCGCCGGGCGCCGCGGTGGTGGTGCTGACCGGGCTCGCCGAAGCGCAGGCGGGAATCGCCGCGGTGGCGGCCGGTGCGCAGGACTACCTGTCCAAGGGGCGGCTCGAGCCCGACCGGCTCGGACGGGCGATCCGCTACGCCGTCCAGCGCCGGCAGGTGCAGGAGGCGGTCGCGGCACTCCAGGCCGAGCAGATGCGGGCGGCCGAGAACGAGCGCCTCGAACACGGCCTGCTGCCGACCCCGAGGGTGAGCGACCCCCGGCTCGGCGTGATCGCCCGGTACCGGCCGGGACGGGTGCATTCGCTGCTCGGCGGCGACTTCTACGACGTGGTGGAGACCGCCGACGGCCTGGTGCACGCGGTGATCGGCGACGTGGCCGGGCACGGCCCGGGATCGGCGGCGCTCGGAGTCGCGCTGCGGGTGGCGTGGCGGGCGTTCGTGCTGGCCGGGACGCGCGGGCCGCGGCTGGTGGAGCTGCTCGAGGAACTGCTGCTCAGCGAGCACGACGGCACGGAGATGTTCGTCACCCTCACCACCGTCACCCTGACCCCCGACCGGCCGGTGGCGCACGTCGTGCGCGCGGGCCACCCCGGTTTCCTGGTGCACGCCCCCGGCGACGTCCGGCTGGTGGAGCCGCCCGGCGGGCTCGGCGTCGGCATGGCCCCCGGCCTCGGGAGCTGGCACGAGGAGCAGGTCCCGCTGCCGCCGGGCCACGGGCTGGTGCTGTTCACCGACGGGCTGTTCGAAGGGGAGATCGACGACGCGGGGCAGCGGCTGGACATGACCGGGCTCCTGCGGATCGCACGGCACCACCACGACCTCGCGCCCGACGACTTCGTCGACGCGCTGATCACCGACGTCGAGGCGGCCTCGCTGCGGCACGGCGGCCTCGCCGACGACGTCGCCGTCATTCACCTGGGATGGAACACCCGATGACCGACCTGCCCCCACCGCCGGAGACCGCCCCGGCGGACGAGCCTCCCGAGCCCCCCGCGGGCGGGGAGCCGCCCGCCGGGCGGCCGGCGCGCGGGCGCCCCGGCACGGCCGGGCGGCAGGTCGGGGCGGGGTCGCAGAACGGGGCGGGGTCGCGCCGCGGCCTGACCGTCCGGGCGTGGTTCGTGGTGGCCGGGGCGGTGATCGCCGTGCTGACCGTCGCGGCCGCCGTGGTGATGCACAGCGCGCTCGGGCAGACCGCGCGGGCCTCGGACCGGCTGGTCGTCACCATCGCGCCGGCGCAGGTCGAGGCGAGCCGGATGCAGATGGCCATGCTCAACCAGGAGACCGGCGTGCGGGGCTACGCGCTGACCGGTGACCGCCAGTTCCTGCAGCCCTACACCGACGGGCTGGCCACCGAGCGCCAGTCGGTGCCGCGGCTTCAGCAGCTCCTGGCCGGCGAGCCCCGCCTGCGCGGCGATCTCGCGGCGACGGAGCGGGCCATCGAGGCGTGGCGCCGCGACTACGGGACCGTGGTGATCGGGCAGGTCGCCCAGGACGGCCCCGGACCGCGGGCGTCGGCGACCGCCGCCCGCGGCAAGGGCGCCTTCGACGC
>NZ_JBEYYT010000157.1:0-19940 GCF_040645715.1 Spirillospora sp. NPDC046719
ACGACCAGCGCGCCGTCCGCGCCGGCGGCGGCCCCGTCGAGGCCCGCCGCGGCCATCTCCGCCTCGTTGGGCTTGAGCAGGTCGGGCCGTGCGCCGGCGGCGGCGCGCAGCGCGGGCCCGCCCGCGTCCACCAGCACGCGGGCGCCCGCGTCCCGGGCCAGCCGGGTGAGGACGGCGTAGGCGTCCTCCGGCACTCCCGGCGGCAGGCTGCCGGACAGCACCGCCACCGACGCCCGGGCGGCGAGCGCCGCGAACGACTCCTGGAAGGCCGCCCACTCGTCCGGGCGGACGTCCGGTCCCGGCTCGTTGAAGATCGTCGCGTCGGTGTCGACGACCGTGACGGTCCGCCGCGTCTCCCCCGCGATGGCCGCGAAGGCGTGCGGGACCTCCAGCCCCTCCGCCACCAGGGCCCCGGTGGCGCCGCCCGCCAGCCCCGTCGCCAGCGTCTCCTCGCCGAGGGCGTGCAGGACGCGGGCGACGTTCAGGCCCTTGCCGCCGGGGCGCTGCAGCACCGACGCGACGCGGTGCGAGCCGTGCGGCGTCAGCCTGGGGACCCGGTAGGTCACGTCCCAGGCGGGATTGAGGGCGACCGTGAGGATCATCAGGACAGGATGATCGAGCGGGTCAGGTTGCGCGGCCGGTCCGGGTCCAGGCCCTTGGACTCGGCCAGCGCCACCGCGAGCCGCTGGGCCCGCACCAGGTCCGCCATCGCGTCCGCGCCCGACGCCTCGACCAGCGCCCCGGTGGCGGCGACCTGCTCGGGCAGGCCCTCCGGCGGCGTCCCGAAGAACCAGGTCAGGCTGTGCTCGTCGGTGACGCTGATCGGGCCGTGCCGGTACTCCATCGCCGGGTAGGACTCGGTCCACGCGCCGGCGGCCTCGCGGACCTTCAGCGCCGCCTCGTTGGCGATGCCGTTCGTCCAGCCCGCGCCGAGGAAGGTGAACTGGCCGCGCTCGACGGCGCCCTCGGGCAGCGGCGCCTCGACCGCGGCGCGGCACTGCTCGATCAGGTCCGCGGGGAGCAGGCCGAGGTGCGCGCGCAGCAGCGCGAGCGCGGTCGTCGCGAACCGCGTCTGGACGACGGAGCGCTCGTCGGCGAAGTCGAGCACGACGCGGGCGCCGGCGAGGTCCATGATGGGCGTCCGCGGGTCCCCGATCAGCGCCGTGGTCGGCAGGTCGGTCCCGCGCAGCAGGTCCAGGACCTCCGTGGTGGTGCCGGAGCGGCAGATCGCCACCACCCGGTCGTAGCGGCGCCCGTGCGGGAACTCCGACGCCGGGAAGGCGTCGCTCTCCCCCGCCCCGGACGCCTCCCGCAGCGCCGCGTACGCCTGGGCGATGAACAGCGAGGTGCCGCACCCGACGACCGCGACGCGCTCGCCCCGCGCCGGCAGCCCGTCCACCCCGTCCGCCAGCTCGGCGGCGCGCTCCCAGCAGCCCGGCTGCGACGCGATCTCCTCAAGAACGAACGACACCGAGGCTCCTAATTGCTCGTTTGTGCGCCTTATGCGCCAGTAACGTACAAGAGTGAGCACATGTCGGCAAGTAGTCCGTCAAGGCGCCCTGGTCGGCCGGGCATGCTCGCGCCCGCGCCGGGAACCGGTGCCGGGGGAGCGATGAGTTCCGGGCGCTCCCCCGGTCTGCCTCATCGACGGACCGATCGACACCCGACCGGTCGACACAGAAGGGGGAAACGCCATGGGCGACACGACCACCACCGCGGCCGTCCGCAAGGTCGCGAACGTGATCATTCCGGTGCGCGACCAGGACCGGGCGCTGGAGTTCTACTGCGGGACGCTCGGCCTCGACAAGCGCGCCGACCAGCCGTTCGGCGGCGGCTACCGCTGGATCGAGGTCGCCCCGGAGGGCGCCGAGACGCCGATCGCGCTCTGCCCGCCGCCCGAGGGCACCGAGGCGGGCGGCCGGGACACCGGCATCGCGCTGTCGACCGCCGACATCGACGGCTTCCACGCGCGGCTGAAGGCCGCGGGGGCCGACGTCGACGCCGAGGTCAGCCGCATGGGCGGCCCGGTGCCGCCGATGTTCTGGTTCCGCGACCCCGAGGGCAACACCCTCATGGTCGTCGAGGAGGCCTGAGCCGCCCCGCGCCCGCGGGGCGGCTCCCGCCCGCCGGTCAGCCGGAGACCGACGGGCGGCCGTTCTCCAGGTGACCCATCAGGCGGCGGCGGAACGCCCCGTCCTCGGCCGCGCGGACCTCCACGTCGTACCAGCCGTGCTCGGTGGCCCAGGAGACCGTCACGCTCCTGCCCGCCGCCACCGTCGCCTTGCGGGTCGCCTTGCCGTAGGCGAGGGCGCTCAAGGTGAACGTGAGGGGCCGCGTGCCGCGGTTCCGGACGGTGATGTCGATGCGGCCGGCGCCGGCGGCGGCGCGCGACGTCACGTCGGCCCCGGCGGCCGCGCCGGAGGCCGCGCCCGCGAACTCGCACCGGAACCCGTTCGGGCCCGTCAGCGTGAGGCGGTACCGCCCGTTCTTCAGCGCCACCCGCTCGACCGCGCGCCCGGCCACGTCGTAGTGGCGCGGCGTCGCGAACTCGCCCGCGTACGGGTACAGCGCGAGGTGCGAGGCGCGGGTGCCCCGCTCGGTCATGGTGACGACCAGGGCGCCGCCGTCCAGGCGCGCCGACGCGTCGGTGCGGTAGGGCAGCGCGCGCGCCGGGCGTGTCCCGGGCTCCGGAACGGGGTCCTTCTGGACGACCGGAGGGAGCGCGGGCCAGCGCAGGTAGAACTTCGGCGGCGTCCCGGGCCGGGGCACCGACGGCGGGCCGGCCGGGTGCCGGAAATCGAACGCCGAGGTCAGGTCGCCCGCGACGGTCCTGCGCCAGGCGCTGATGTTCGGCTCGCGGACGCCGAGCCACCGCTCCAGGAAGCGGATCGTCGAGGTGTGGTCGAACACCTCCGAGCACACGTACCCGCCCGCGGTCCACGGCGAGACGACGGTCATCGGCACGCGGAAGCCCAGCCCGATCGGCTTGCCGTCGGCGTGCTCGTCCGCGGCGTCCGCGGGCGGCAGCGGCGGCGGCACGTGGTCGAAGTAGCCGTCGTTCTCGTCGAACAGCAGGAACAGCGCGGTGGTCTCCCACGCCCGCCGGTTCGAGGCGATCGCGTCCAGGACCTGGTAGGTGATGCCCGCGCCCTGGATCGGGCTGCCGGACCCGGGATGCTCGGACTCGGCGGCAGGCGCGACGATGTAGGACACCTCCGGCAGGCGTCCGGCCTCGACGTCGGCGCGGAACGCCGCGCCGAGCGTGCCGCCCTCGCTCCGCCGCAGCGCGCGTTCGAACAGGTCGCGTTCAGGCGCGGGGAGCGCCGCGACGCCCTTGTCCAGCGCGGCCAGCATGCTCTTCCGGTCGTCCGCGCCGGCCCCCGCGACGGCGCCGTAGAACTCCGTGAGGCTCTTGTACGAGCCGGCCGCCGCGAGCGCCTTGCGCATGATCCCCTTGAACGTCGTGAGGAACTCCAGCGGGTTGTCGGTGAAGTTGTCCCACTCCTGGTAGACCTTCCACGTCCGGCCCGCCTTCGACAGCCGTTCGACGTAGGACGTCTGCGCGTAGCCGGGATGGTTCGCCTCGTCGTAGGCGTCGTTCTCGACCGCGCGGTGGCCGTTCGCCTCGTAGCCGATCGTCCCGGTCCAGTGGTACGTCCTGTTCGGGTTCGTGGGCCCGAACACGGAGCAGTGGTAGGCGTCGCAGACGGTGAACGTGTCGGCCAGCTCGTACTGGAACGGCAGGTCCCGGCGGTCGTAGTGGACCATCGTCGGCATGAGCTTGGCGGCGATCCAGCCGTCGTGCCATCCGTCGCCGCGCGCCTTCTGGCCGCTGTCCCAGCCGTGGTCGACGCCCGCGATGTAGTTGACGTCGGTGAACGGCCCGTGCCCGATCGCGTCGCGGGCGAGGAACGGCTTGACGCGCCGCAGCAGGCCCGGCTGCTCGAACACCGGACGCCCGTCGCGCAGCTCGATCGCGTTGCGGTCGCCGAAGCCGCGCACGCCGCGCAGCGTCCCGAAGTAGTGGTCGAACGCGCGGTTCTCCTGCATCAGGAACACGACGTGCTCGATGGACTCCAGCCCGCCGGACCGCACCGGCTGCGCGAGCGCGGCGTGCACCGACGGCGGGAGCAGCGAGGCGACGGCGGCGCCGCCGGCGACGCCCGCACCGGTGGCGAGGAAGGAGCGGCGGGAGGGACCATCGCGGCGAGGGCTCATGACCGCACAGCGTGGGCCGCGCGGGTAACGGGACGACCGCGATCACGCGTCCGCCCGGTAACGGACATGAAAGAGATTCACGTGCGCTTCGGCGGCGCGCCCGGGGCGGGCGTTTACCGGACCGAACGGGTTTCGTATGTTGAGCGTGCAACGAAGCACGGCCCGTTCCCTGCCGGAGGAAGCCCATGGACCACGTCAAGCAGTTCTACATCGGCGGCCGGTGGGTCGCGCCCCGCACCGACACGACGCTCGAGGTCGTCAACCCGGCCACGGAACAGGCCATCACCTCCATCGCCATGGGCGGCGCCGAGGACGTCGACGCCGCCGTCACCGCGGCGAAGGAGGCGTTCGAGACGTTCTCCCAGACGAGCAGGCAGGAGCGGCTCGACCTGCTCGACTCCGTCATCGCCGTCTACACCCGGCGGCTGGAGGAGCTCGCCGACATCATCAGCCAGGAGATGGGCGCGCCCCTCTCGCTGGCGCGGGCCGCGCAGGCGGTCGCCGGCCTCGGCCACCTCGGCACCGCGCGCGCCGTGCTGGCCGACTTCGAGTTCGACCGCCCGATGGGCGGCACCCTGGTCACCCGCGAGCCGGTCGGCGTCTGCGGGCTGATCACCCCGTGGAACTGGCCGCTGAACCAGATCGCCTGCAAGGTCGGCCCCGCCCTCGCCACCGGCTGCACGATGGTGCTCAAGCCGTCGGAGGTCGCGCCGCTGAACGCGATCCTGTTCGCCGAGATCCTCGACGAGGCGGGCGTCCCGGCGGGCGTGTTCAACCTCGTCAACGGCGACGGCCTCGGCGTCGGCGCGCCGCTGTCGGCGCACCCGGACGTCGACATGGTGTCGTTCACCGGGTCCACCCGCGCCGGCATCGAGGTGGCCCGGGCGGCGGCCCCGACCGTCAAGCGGGTCGCGCAGGAGCTCGGCGGCAAGTCCGCCAACATCATCCTGGACGACGCCGACCTGAAGGCCGTCATCACCCGGGACGTCGGCAACATGTGCACCAACTCGGGCCAGTCGTGCAACGCCCCCAGCCGGATGCTCGTCCCGGCAGCGCGCATGGAGGAGGCCGCCGCCATCGCCGCGGAGGCCGCCCGCGGCATCGTGGTCGGCGACCCGCGCGAGGAGACCACGCGGATCGGGCCGGTCGTGTCGGCCACGCAGTACGGCCGGATCCAGCAGCTCATCGAGAAGGGCATCGGCGAGGGCGCCAGGCTGGAGGTCGGCGGCCCCGGCAAGCCCGAGGGCCTGGAGACCGGCTACTTCGTGCGCCCGACGGTGTTCTCGCACGTCTCCAATGAGATGACGATCGCCCGCGAGGAGATCTTCGGCCCGGTGCTCGTGCTGATCGGCTACGAGGACGACGACGACGCGGTGCGCATCGCCAACGACACCCTCTACGGCCTGTCCGGCTACATCTCCGGCAGCCCCGACCGCGCCAGGGCGATGGCCCGCCGCCTGCGCACCGGCAACGTCCACCTCAACGGCGCCGGCCCCGACTTCAACGCGCCGTTCGGCGGCTACCGCCAGTCCGGCAACGGCCGCGAGTGGGGCGCGCTCGGCTTCGAGGAGTACCTCGAGACCAAGGCGATCATGGGGTACGACGCCTGACCGGTCCCGGCACGGTGCCCGCCGCGGCGCGGCGGGCACCGGGTCAGCGGATCATCGGGGTGAGGTAGCGGCGGGCGAAGGCCCGGGCGCCGTCGTCGTCCAGCGGGATGTGGCCCTCCGGCGTGAGCAGGAGGGAGTGGGTGAGCCGGATGAGGATCTCCGCCACCACCTCCGGGTCGAACGCGCCGGCGTCGCCCTGCCGCTGCGCGGCGCGGAGCCGGCGGGCCAGGTAGCCGCGCGCGGCGGCGAGCAGCGGGCCGGCGCGGCCGGTGGCGTGCGGGAGGAGCAGGTCGGGCTCCAGGACGAGCAGACGGTTCACCAGCCGCTGCTCACGGCTGATCCGCAGCGTCGCGACGAACCCCTCGACGAGGCGCTCCTCCACCGTCGGGCAGGCCGCGACGGCGGCGTCCAGCTCGGCGAAGAACCGCCGCGCCTCGCGCAGCAGCACCCCCGTCACCAGGTCGTTCTTGGTCGGGAAGCGCCGGTAGAGGGTGGCGCGGCCGAGCCCGGACGCGCGGGCGACGTCGTCGACGGTGGTGCGGCGCAGCCCGAACGTCCCGTACAGCTCCAGGGCCGCGTCGAGGATCCGGTCGACCTGCGGGCCGGACACCTCCGGGTCGGCGAGCAGGTCGGGCAGCGGCGCCCGGTCCGTCGGCTCGGTCATGGTGCCCCCGAGCCTAGTGCCCGCGCCGGGCCCGCCGCATGGCGCGCGCCGCCATCGGCGAGTAGCGCAGCCGGTCGACCAGCACCCGGTCGCCCGCGCGCATCGCCTGCGCGAACAGCCGGAAGCGCCGCTCGTCGGCGGGCGTCCAGCGCAGCCCGAACCGCTCCCGCAGGACGGGCGGGAGGCAGCCGACGCCCATCCGACCCAGCATGACCGTCGGCGGCCCGGCGACGCCGGACCAGGCGAGGTCGGGCAGCGGCCAGCGCGGCGGGGGCGGCAGCGGCCTGCGGTCCAGCTCGATGAGCAGCCGCACGGTGGCGTTGTCCTCCAGCCGCTCGTTCACCATCGTGTCGAAGTAGTCGCGGAACGCCGCGGGGCTCGCGGGGATGTGGCGTTCGGTGATGCCCAGCGCCAGCGCGAGCCGCGCCCACTCGCCGTGCAGGACGCGTTCGCGGTCGGGTGTGAGGGGCGTGCCGAACAGCCGCTGCGTCTGGATCATGCCGTGCAGCAGGGTGGCGTGCACCCACAGGTAGGCCTCGGGGTTGAGGGCGTGGTAGCGGCGGCCCCGCGCGTCGACGCCCTTGATGTCCTTGTGGATCTCGCGCAGCCGGGCGGCCTCCCGCCGGCCGCGCTCCTCGCCCCGGTAGCCGAGGAAGTTCATCGTCGACTCGACGGTGCGCAGGAGCCGGCCCCAGCGGTCCTCCAGGAACTCCGAGTGCTCGGCGACCCCGGCTCCGACGACCGGGTGCGCCACCTGCAGGAGGAGGACCGCCCGGCCGCTGAACGCGCCCCGCCAGTCCCCCGCGTACCGCCAGATGAGGGAGCCGCGGCCGGGGATGGCGCCCGCCTCGGTCCGGCCCGGTTTCACGTCGACGTCGGTCATACCGCATCACCCGCTCTGAGACGTTGATACGTAGTTTGTATCAAGCATTCAGCGCGGCGGCCAGCTCACGGGCCGATGAGGATCTCGGCCGCGGCGCGGCGGCCGGACTGGACGGCGCCGTCGAAGTAGCCGTTCCATCGCGTGGCCGTCTCGGTGCCCGCCCAGTGCAGGACGCCGGCGGGCTCGCGGAGGGCCGGACCGAACCCGGTCCAGCCGCCGGGCGCGAGGTGGCCCGAGAAGCAGCCGCGGGTCCACGGCTCGGCGCACCAGTCGAACTCCACGTACGCCACCGGGTCGCGCGCCTCGTCGCCGAACAGCTCGCCGAGCCGGTCCAGGACGGCGCGGCGGCGGTCCCGGGGCGTCAGCGCGCGCAGCAGGTGCGCGTCCGCGCCGTAGGCGAACGAGGTCAGGACCGCGCTCGGCCCGCCGGGCGGGGTGTTGTCCACGGTCTCGGTGAGGACGCCGGCACTGCTGAAGCTGATCCCCGACAGGCCGCGCGCCCTCCAGAACGGCTCCTGGTACACCGCGTGCGTCTTCAGGGCGTATCCGGACGCCATCCGCTGGGTGAGGCCGTCCCGCCGCGGTGGAAGCGGCGGGTCGTACTCGATGCGCCCGGCCAGGACGGGCGGGATCGCGACGATCACGTGGGCCGCCTCCAGCCGCAGGCCGCCCGCGTGGACGACCGCGCCCCCTGGGCCGTGCTCGATCCGCCGGACCGGAGCGTCGAAGTGGATCGTGCCGGCGGGCAGGGCGGCGGCCATCCGGCTCGCGAGTTCCTGCGGCCCGCCGACGAGCCGCTCGGCCTGCGCGCCGCCCGCGAAACCGACCAGGACGTCCAGCCCGTCACCGCTGACCAGGTAGAACAGCGTCTCCAGGAGCGAGGCGTCGGCGGCGTCCAGCGACAGCAGGCCCCCGGCCGTCTGCCGCGCGAC
Organism: Spirillospora sp. NPDC046719; assembly: GCF_040645715.1. NCBI lineage: Bacteria > Bacillati > Actinomycetota > Actinomycetes > Streptosporangiales > Thermomonosporaceae > Spirillospora > Spirillospora sp. NPDC046719. The sequence continues at coordinate 8,308 of NZ_JBEYYT010000157.1, forward strand.
GGCCCGCGCGACGGCCGGGTCGCTCGTCCGGGCGGCCAGCCACGAGGCGAGCGTCGTACCGTCCCAGGACCGGGCGCGCGGATGTGTCCAGGGCGCGTCGACCGGCACCTCGCGGCTGAGGCGGTCGAGCTCGCCGCGCAGCGCCATGACCTCCGCCGGTAGCGCGTCGACCAGCGCGCCCTCGTAGTCCACGATGGCCCGGCCGTACTCCGGCGTCGGATAGGTCGGCACCCGGTACCGGGCGATCAGCTCGCGCATCTCGTGCTGGCTCGGCCCGACCCACTGCCCGCCGAGGTCCAGCTGCGTCCCGTCGGGGAGCAGGCGGGTGAGCACCCGGCCGCCGACCCGGTCGCGGGCCTCGGCGACCGCCACGCGCGCGCCCGCGCCGGCCAGCTCGTGCGCCGCCGCGAGCCCGGCGAATCCGGCGCCGACGACCACGACGCCGCCGCTGCGTCCGTCCTCCACTCACGCCTTCCGGATGTCGGGGACCTCCGCGGAGGATTCCGCTCCGGCGGGCAAGGCAACATCAGGCGGAGGTATAGGTTCGCCTCCGCCCTCCGAGGCGCGGTGGCGGTGCAGCGCCGGGCGCGGCACCGCCGCCACGCCTTCCTCACTCCTCGGGCGCCAGCACCTCGCCCGTCTCCTTGGCGCGGATGGTGATCGCCTCGACGGGGCAGGACTCGGCGGCGTCGAGGGCCCGGTCGTCCGGTTCGGCCTCGTCGCGGACCGGACGCGACGTGCCGTCGACGACGGCGAAGTGGCCGGGTGCCGTCCCGGCGCAGATGCCCGAGCCGATGCAGGCCCGTCCGTCCACCTCGACCAGCCACGTCATGCGCTCGCCCTTCCGGGGGACCCGGGCCCGTCCCAGGCGACCGGCATCCGCTCGGGCGCCCGGGTGGCCGAGCCGACCTTCCAGACGATGTCGTCCGCCCGTCCCGCGAGGCGCAGTCCCGGGAAGCCGTCCAGCAGCGTGCGCAGCGCGACCTGGAGCTCCATCCGGGCGAGCTGGGCGCCGAGGCAGTGGTGCGGGCCGTGCCCGAAGCCGACGTGGGACGCCTCGCCGCGCCGCGGGTCGAACGTCTCGGGATCGGAGTAGACCGACTCGTCCCGGTTCGCCGACTGCAACGCGACGACGACGGGCTCCCCCGCCCGGACGGTGACCCCGCCCAGCTCGACGTCCTCCAGCGCGTAGCGCGCGCTGCCGGCGCCGCCGCCGAGCGGGACGTACCGCATCAGCTCCTCGACCGCCCGCGGGATCAGGTCCGGGTCCGCGCGCAGCGCCGCGAGCTGCTCGGGATGGGTCAGCAGCACGTAGACGAAGTTGGGGATCTGCGACGCCGTCGTCTCGTGCCCGGCGACCAGGATCCCCTCCGCCATCGCGAGCAGCTCCTCCTCCGACAGCCGGTCGTCCCGGTCGCGCGCCTCGATGAGCGCGCCGATCAGGTCGTCGCGGGGCGTCTCGCGGTGCTCGGCGACGAGGCCCGCCATGTAGTCCCGCATCCGTCCCACGTACTCGGTCACCTCGTCCCGGGTGAACCGCGTCGTGGACAGGAACGCGTCCGACCACAGCCGGAAGTCCGTGCGGTCCTCCACCGGAACCCCGAGCAGCTCGCAGATGACGGTGATCGGCAGCGGCAGCGCGAAGTCCTCGACGAGGTCGGCGGGCGGCCCCTGCGCCCGCATCCGGGCGGCGAGATCGCCGGCGATCCGCCGCGTGCGGGGGCGCAGCAGCTCCACGCGCCGCGCGGTGAACGCCTTGGCCACCAGCCTGCGCAGCCGGCTGTGCTCCGGCGGGTCCTGGCGCAGCAGGGAGCCGGGCGACCCGATGTGGAGCCGCGAGCGGGGCTCGTCGCGTCCCGTGGCGGCGGCGCGACTGAACCTCGGGTCGCCGAGGACCACCTTGACGTCCTCGTAGCGGGTGGCCAGCCAGGCGGGCTCGCCGTAGGGCAGCCGGATCCGGCACAGGGGCCGCTTGCGCAGCCCGGCGAGCGCCGGAGAGACGTCGAGGCGGTCGCTCGCGCCGAACACCTCGGACCAGGGTTCCGTGTCGGGCCAGGGTCGCGTGGTCGTCATCACCCACTCCTTCGCGGGGGTCTCGTTTCACCATTGGCGGGTGCGCGCCGGCACGGCGGGGGCGGACGTCCCCGGGGATGCGGGCGGCATGGTGACGGCTCGCGCGCGGCACGGCGCAGGGGCGGCGGGGGGTGGGAGCCCGTGGGCGTCGACGCTGCCGGCCGTCCGTCCGCGACGCGGTGACGCGCCGGCGGCCCGCGTGCGGGTGCGACGGCGGTCCGCGCGCTCATCCGCGTCAGGCGTCCGGGTCGTCCAGCGCGGGCGCCGGGAGGTGGGACGCGGCGTCGGCGAGCAGGCCGATCGGGTCGGCGCCCTCAACCGGCCGGCCCCTGGCCGGCCAGAGGATGGGCACGCGGCTGCTCACGCGACGAACGTACGTCCTGACTGATGCCTATACAAGATGTCAAATCAAGACGATCTTCTCGCGGCCTTCTCCCTCGGCGGCCTCTTCACCTGCTGCCCTCGCCGCCGGGGCGGCGGGCGAGGTCTACCTCGCCGCGTTCACCGAGCGGCTGGACGCACCTGTACGCGATCCCGCCGGAAGGGCACCCCGTAGGGTGAGGGCATGGGTGCGGAACCGCAGGTCGGCGCGGTCGGGCTGGTGCTCCATCCGACCAGGCCGCTGGGCCCGTCGATCGACGCGATCATGGCGGCCGCCCGCGACCGCCCGGCCCGGGTGCTGGCCCGGCCCGCCGACCGGGACCGGGTGCCGCCCGGCGTCGAGATCGTGCCCGACGCCCGGTTCGCGGCCGAGGTCGACGAGCTGATCGCCCTCGGCGGCGACGGCACGATCCTCGGCGCGATGCGGCTGGTGATCGACCGCCCCGTGCCCGTCCTCGGGGTCAACCACGGCAACCTGGGCTTCCTCGCCGAGGTGCACCCGGCGCAGCTGCCCGCGGCGCTGGCACGGCTCGCCGCAGGCGACTTCACCATCGAGCAGCACGCCGCCCTGTGCGTGGACGCCGGTCCCATCGAGCTGACGACCCGGTCCGGGTTCAACGACATGGTCCTCGGCCGGTCGTCCCGGACCGGCGCCGTCTCCCTCGACCTCACCGTCAACGACCTGCAGTACGGCTACTACCGGGCGGACGCGCTGGTCGTCTCGACGCCGACGGGCTCCACCGCCTACAACTACGCCGCCGGCGGGCCGATCGTGTCGCCCTCCTCCAACGCGGTCGCCATCACCCCGGTCGCGCCCATGACGGGGATCAGCAGGCCCGTCGTGCTCGGCGCGGCCGACCGGATCCGCCTCTCCGTCGCGGCGGACAGCGCGCCGATCACCCTCGACATCGACGGGACGGCGGCCGCCGAGCTCGGGCACGGGGACCGGCTCACCGCGACGATGGTGCCGGAGGCCGGGCAGGTCGTCCGGCTGTCGGCGCGCGAGCACGCGAGCCGCAGCCGCGTGAAGCTCAGCCTCCTCGACCTGCCCCTCCGCCCGGACCAGCTCCTCGAACTGATCCCGCCGGAGCTGCGCCGCGACGCGGAGGCGGCGGCCGGGCAGCTCCAGGCCCCCGGTTCGCCCCGCCCCGACTGACCGGGGCCGGCTCGGCACCGCCCAGATCGGCCGCACCGAACGAGGGCGACCACCCGGCCGCAGGACGGCCCCTTCCGGGGGCCGCCGGGGCGGGCGATATGAAATGTCCTACGTTCCCCCCGTAGTGTTCATATGCCGGTTTATAACGCCCCGCCGGGCATGAGCACAGACATGGAGCGTCCCGTCAGTGACCGCAGCGCAGGCCCCGCGCGCCCATGATCCCGACCGGGGGCTCGGCACGCCCCCGGACGGCGACACGAAGCAGGCCGAGGGCCGGACCCGGCTCGGCGGCGAGCGACCGCCGGAGCCGACCGATGGTCCGGCCGAACGGCGCGCGCCGGACGGCTCCGGAGCCCGGCGCCCGGCGCTGAACCGGTTCCTGCGCCACCCGGTCACGCTGGTGACGGCGATCACAGCGGCCCTGCACCTGCTGTGGCTCGGCACCCTCGCCAGCAGCGGCGGCGACCTCGCGGCGCAGGACGCCTGGGCCGAGTTCGCGGGGCGCCACCCGGGATCGGCGTACAACCTCGCCTGGTACGGCGGCATGCACCCGGTCTCCTACAGCGCCGTCTCGCCGTACGTGATGTCGGTGCTCGGCGTCCGCACCACGATGATCATCGCGGGCACGGTCTCGGCGGCGCTGATCACGGTGATCCTGGCGCGCAGCAGGCACGTCCGGCGGCCGCTCTGGCCCTCGCTCGCGGGCGCGCTCGCGCTCGTCTGCAACGCGGTGTCGGGCCGCGTCACGTTCGGCCTCGGCCTGATGTTCGCCTTCGCCGCGGCCGCGATCGTCTTCGCCACGCCGCGCGTCCTGCGCGGCAACCGCTGGGCCAAGGCCGCGGCCGCCGGGCCCCTCGCCGGCCTGGCGACGGCCTGCTCCCCCGTGGCCGGGCTCTACATCGGGCTCGTCGCGGCGGCCCTGTTCCTGCAGAAGCGCAGGCCCGCCGCCTACGCCCTCGGCGTCGCGCCCCTCGTCGTGGTCGCGCTGTCCGCCTGGCTCTTCCCCTTCTCGGGCACCCAGCCGATGCCCCTGGGGTCGGCCATCCTGCCGATCGTCTTCGGGGCCGCCGTCATCGTCCTGGTGCCCAGAGACTGGCGGACGGTCCGGATCACGGCGGTGGTGACGTCGGCGACCGTGCTGGGCGCCACGCTGATCACCTCCCAGGTCGGCACGAACATCACCCGCCTCCCGATGCTGTTCACCGGCGTCGCGCTGATCGCCGCGCTGCCGTTCACGGAGCCGCGCTCCCGCAAGTGGTACGCGATCGTGCTCGTCTTCCTCGGGTTCACGACCTGGATCGGCATCAAGACGGTCCAGGACGTCGTCCGGGCCCATCCGGCGGCGGCCTGGACCCGCCGCCTCGCGCCCCTCGTCCACGAGCTGCGCAAGGCGGGGGCCGAGCGCGGGCGGGTCGAGGTCGTCCCGGCCCGCTCCCACCGGGAGGCGTCGGCCCTCGCCCCCTACGTGAACCTCGCGCGCGGCTGGAACCGCCAGGCCGACATCAAGCGCAACCACCTCTTCTACGACGGCACGCTCACCGTGGCCACGTACCACGACTGGCTGAAGCACTGGGCCGTCCACTACGTCGTGCTCCCGGCGGACGCGCCCGACAACGGCGCCGAACGCGAGCGGGAGCTGGTCGGCAACGGCCTCCCCTACCTGAAGAAGGTGTGGAGCGACAGCAACTGGCACCTGTACGCCGTCACCGACCCCGCTCCCCTCGCCGAGCCGAACACGACCGTCCTCCGCGCCGAGCAGAACGAGACGACGCTGAAGGTCGGCGCGCCGGGCCGGATCCTCATCCGCATCTCCTACTCGCCCTGGCTGAGCCTGGTCGACGCTGACGGCCACAGCCTCCAGCCTCCCTTCGAGACGGAGGCGTCCAAGCAGATGCGGGAGTACGACGACGGCAGGCCGCCGCAGTACGTCAACCCCAACGGCTGCCTGGCGCCGACCGAGCCGGACGCCACGGGCGACGCGTGGACGGAGCTCGTCGCCCCGAAGGCCGGCACCTACCGGCTGGCCGCCCCCTACAAGATGCCCCGGGGCACCTCCTGCCCCAAGGAGCTGCGCGGCCCGCCCCTGAGCGGCCCCTAGCCCACCAGCACGATCTTGCCGCGGGCGTGGCGGCCCTCGCTCAGCTCGTGCGCCGCCGCCGCCTCGGCGAGCGGGAACGCCGCCGCGACCGGCACCCGCAGGCGGCCCTCGTCCGCCAGGGCCACCGCGATCGGGAGGCCGTGCACCGCCAGCGGGTCGGCGCCGACGCCCAGGGCCGTGCCGGTCTCGTCGACCGGCGCCCCGTGCGACAGGTGCACGCCGTGGGACGCCGCGGTGAGGTCCGGGGCGATCGTCACCACGCGCGCCGGGTCCCCGGCGATGGCGACGAGGTCGGGCAGCGCCCCTCCGGCGCAGTCGAACACGGCGTCCACCCCGTCCGGGGCGAGCGCGCGGACCCGTCCGGCGAGCCCCGCCCCGTACGTCGTCGGCTCGGCGCCCAGGGAGCGCAGGAAGCCGTGGTTGCGCTCGCTCGCCGTCCCGATGACGGTGGCGCCGCGCGCGACCGCCATCTGCACGGCGATCGTCCCCACCCCGCCGGCCGCGCCCTGCACGAGCAGGGTCTGCCCCGCGCCGACCGCGAGCCGGTCGAGGACCCGGGTGGACGTCTCGACGCCGCCGGCGGCGCCGCCCGCCTCCTCCCAGCTCCATGCGGCCGGCTTGGGCGCCCAGGCGGCGAGGACCGCGAACTCCGCGTTGGCGCCGCGCTCCGCCGGGTCGGCCATGCCGAACACCTCGTCGCCGACCTCCACGCCGGTGACGCCCTCGCCGACCTCGTCCACCACCCCGGCCGCGTCGAACCCCGTCCGGTACGGCAGCGCGGTCGGCACCAGGTCGCGCATCGCCCCGGAACGGATCAGCGTCTCCCCCGGTGAGATCCCCGACGCCCGGACGGCGACGCGGATCCGGCCCGGCCCGGCGTGCGGCGCCTCGACCTCGGCGACGTGCAGCACGCTCGGCGGGCCGTACTCGTTGAACTGGACTGCTCTCATGCGGCCGACCGTAACGGAACACCCCGTCCGCTTCGGTTAAAGTGAGAGCGGTGACGGACGAAGTGGCTCGGAAACTCCGCTCGGACGCCCGCGACAACCGCGAGCGCATCCTGGAGGTGGCGCGCGAGGCGTTCGCCGCCGAGGGCCTGGACGTCCCGATCCGCGAGATCGCCCGCCGCGCGCACGTCGGCCCGGCCACCCTCTACCGGCGCTTCCCCACGAAGGAGGCGCTGCTCGCGGCGGCCTTCGAAGACCAGATGGCGGTGTGCATCGCCGTCGTCGAGGAGGGCCTGGCGGCCGGCGATCCGTGGGCGGGGTTCCGCACGGTGGTCGAGCGGCTGATGGAGGTCCACAGCCTCGACCGCGGCTTCGCCCACGCGCTCATCTCGCAGTACCCGCGGTTGTTCGACTTCGCCGAGGGGCGCGAGCGCACGCTGCGCGGCCTGGGCGAACTCGTGCGGCGGGCGAAGGAGGCGGGCGCGCTGCGCGAGGACATCGTGCTCGAGGACGTCGTGCTGGCCCTGATGGCGAACGAGGGCATCCGGGCCGGGTCGCGGGCGGCGCGCGTGGCGGCCTCGCGGCGCTTCGCGGCCCTCATGATCCAGTCGTTCCGGGCGGACGCGCCCGGCGCGCCGCTCCCGCCGGCCGTCCGGCTGCCGATCGGCGTCGGTGGCAGAGGCGCCGCGCCGTCCCGGCCCGCGTCACCGTGACATCCGCGCTCTGAATCCTGCGGAGAAAGAAACTCTTCGAACTTTCCGGCCGCGCGAGCGCAAGAACCGGGAGACGGCTCCGACCTGTCCGTGAAGGAACGCCTTCGCCTGGACGCGCGCGCCCGGCGACCACGAACGGAGATCGAAGATGGACATGCCCCGCCTCGGAGTCACCCTCCAGCACTTCGGGCCCCACGCCGGACCCGACGCCGTCGTCACCGTCGCGCAGGCCGCCGAACGGCTCGGCTTCCACGCCGTGTCGGTCAGCGACCGGCTCCTCACCCCCGTCGGCCCGCACTGGACCAATGACGCCGGGCTGCCCGAGTCGGCGCCGTGGGACGTCCTGGAGGTGCTGACCTGGGCGGCGGCCCACACGCGGCGGATCCGGTTGACCACCGCCATCCTGAACACGATCTTCCAGCCGCCCGTCGTCGTGGCGCGCCGGCTCGCCACCCTCGACCGGCTGTCCCGGGGCCGCGTGGTCGCGGGCGTCGGGCAGGGCGGCGGCACCCGGCTCGCCCCGTATTACATCCCCGAGGAGTTCACCGCCGCCGGAGTGCCCGCCGGCCGCCGCGGCGCGGGCTTCGCCGAGCACGTCGCCGCGATGCGCGCCTGCTGGGGACCCGACCCGGTCGAGTTCCACGGCGAGCACTACCGGATCCCGGCCTCCAGGATCGGACCGAAGCCGTACGGCGACCGCATCCCGGTGCTGTTCGGCGCGATCACCCGTCGGACCGTCGAGCGGGCGGCCCGGATCGGGGACGGCTTCGTCACCACCGCCGTGGACTGGGACGACACCCGCGCCCACATCCGCTGGTACCGCGACGCGGGCGGTACCGGCACCGTCCTGGTCAGCACCTTCCCGGCGCCGCCCGGCACCGACGTCTCCACCGCCGACTTCGTCGACAACGCGTTGCGCAACATCGACCGGGCCGCCGAGGCCGGCGCGGACGAGATGCACCTCGCCACCAACCTCCTCGACGTCCACCCCCAGCGTCAGGCCGACCTGCTGGAGGCCCTCGCCACCGAACTGGCCCTGCCGGTCTCCTGAGCGCGCCGGGCGGGGCGTGCCTGCCCGGACCGGTTCATGACTCGGTGACGGCGCGGGTGAAGACGAGGTCGCGGGCCGTCTCCAGGCCCGTGGCCAGGGCCCCGAGGACGACGGCGTCGTCACCGAGGGCCGAGACCTCGACGCGCGGCGCGCCGAGCGGGGTCATCGCCTCGAGGCGGTCGCGCACGGCGCCCAGGAGCACGTCGGCGCCGTGCCCGCCGATGCCGCCGCCCAGCACGATCAGCTCGGGATCGAGGAGCGCGACGACGCTGGCCAGGGCGCGGGCGACGTGCCCGGCCTCGTGCGCGACGGCCTCCGCCGCGAGGGGGTCGCCGGCCCGCGCCTCGTCGAAGACGCGCTTGGCCGTGATCGGCCCGGTCATGCCGAGCCGCCGCGCGGCGGCCACGACCCCCGGGCCGGACGCGACCGACTCCAGCATCCCGTGCGAGCGGCTCTCCCTCGGGTCGGCCTCGCCGAACGGCAGCCAGGCGATCTCCCCGGCCGCGCCGCGCGCGCCGCGGTGCAGCTCGCCGTTCAGGACGATCCCCATCCCGATGCCCGTGCCGATCGACATGAACGCGAAGTGCGGCACGCCCTCGCCCAGCCCGTAGCCCTGCTCCCCCAGCGCGGCGAGGTCGATGTCGTTCTCGATGGCGCAGGGCGCGGGCAGCCGCCGCGCCAGCCGGCCGGTGACGCCCGGGACGTCCCAGCCGGGCAGGTTGGGCGCCAGGCGGAGGCGCCGGTTCTCGACGTCGTGGACGCCGGGGGTGCCGAGCACGATGTGGGTGACGGCGCCGTCGGCGGCCTTCGCCAGCTCGTCGACGATCCGGCCGATCCGGTCGATGAGCGCGTCCGGTTCGGCGCTCCCGCCGGCGCCGACCGAGCGGACGTCCTTGCGCACCGCGATCTCGCCGGACAGGTCGGCGAGCGCGGCGCGGATCCACTCCCGGCCGACGTCGAGCCCGATCACCCAGCCCGTCTCCGGCCGGATCCCGTACAGCCGGGCGGACCGCCCCGCCCCGCCCGTGCGGCGGCCGATCGCCTTGACCAGCCCGACCCGCTCCAGGTCGGCGAGCGCGAGCGAGATCGTGGGCTTGGAGAGGCCGGTCGCGGCGGCGAGCTGCGGGCGCGACACCGGCCCGAGCAGCCGGATCCGCTCGTACACGGCGCGTTCGTTCATGATCCGCAGCACGCTGGTGGTGTTGGCGGTCTCCCTGCTCGGCACGTGTAAAGCCTGACATATCCCGGCACCGCACACGCCGCGGGGATTGATTTGTTAGGGAGCCTCCCTTACATTCGCATCGACGTCGGACGGGGGCGAGACGTCCGGTCACGAGAAGGGAGAGACCGCGATGACCGCTCCCGCGGGTTCGGGGTTCGAACGGCGGCTCGGCGTGTTCCAGGCCACCACCGTGAACATGACCCAGATGTGTGGAATCGGCCCGTTCGTCACCATCCCGGCGATGATCTCCACGATGGAGGGCCCGCAGGCGATGTTCGGCTGGCTGGTCGGCGCGCTGATCGTGCTGGCCGACGGCCTGGTCTGGGCCGAGCTGGGCGCGTCCATGCCCGGCGCCGGCGGCACCTACCTCTACCTGCGCGAGGCGTTCCAGTACCGGACCGGGCGGCTGATGCCGTTCCTGTTCGTCTGGTCGGCGGTGCTCTTCATCCCGCTGATCATGTCGACCGGGGTGATCGGGCTCGTCCAGTACGCGGGCTACCTGTGGCCCTCGCTGGTGGACGGCTCCGGCCTGTCGACCGGCGGCCACGTCCTCGCGATCGCCGTCGTCGCGGTCGTCGTCGCCGCGCTGTACCGCAGGATCGGCGACATCGGGCTGCTCACCACGGTCTTCTTCGTCGTGATGCTGGTCTCCGTGCTCGGCGTGATCCTGGCCGCGTTCACGCACTTCCACTCCGACCTGGCGTTCACCTACCCGCACGACGCGGGGTCGAAGTTCTTCCACGGCCTCGGGGCCGGGCTCGTCATCGCCGTGTACGACTACCTCGGCTACAACACGGCGGCCTACCTCGGGGCGGAGGTCCGGCGGCCGGGGCGCGTGATCCCGCGGGCGATCGTCTTCTCGATCCTCGGCATGATGGCGCTGTACTTCCTGCTCCAGGTCGGCATCCTCGGCGTGATCCCGTGGGAGAAGACGCAGGAGTCCAGCTCGTTCGCGTCCCTCGTCCTGGAGAGGACGTGGGGCAAGGGCGCGGCGCAGGTCTTCACGGTCGGGATCATCGTCACCGCGTTCGCGTCGGTGTTCGCGGGCCTGCTCGGCGGCTCGCGGGTGCCCTACAACGCCGCCCGCGACAAGCTGTTCCTGCCGTGGTTCGCGCGGATGCACCCGCGCCTGAAGTTCCCGACGTTCGGGCTGTACGCGATGGGCGTCATCACGGCGCTCGGCTCGCTGTTCACCCTGACGGACGTCATCAGCATGCTGACCGCCGTGTTCGTGCTGGTGCAGTCGGTCGCGCAGATCGTCGCCCTCACCGTGCTGCGGCGCCGGCAGCCGGACCTGCCGCGCCCGTACCGGATGTGGCTGTACCCGCTGCCGAGCCTGGTCGCGCTGGCGGGCTGGATCTACATCTACAAGTCGGCGGGCACCAGGCCGATCGTGCTGTCGCTGGTCTGGCTCGCGGCGGGCGTCGTCGCGTACCTGGTCTGGGCGCGGCTGGAGCGGATCTGGCCGTTCGGGCCGAAGGAGATCAGCGAGCCCTTCGCCGAACCCGGCGCCGAGCCGCAGGCCGCATGATCCTCGGGATCGACTTCGGGGGGACCAAGGTCGCGCTGGCCACCGCCGACGCGACCGGAAGGCCGCTCCGCCGCGCCCGGCTGGAGACGCGGGCGGCGGACGGCGCGGAGCGGGTGGTGCGCCGGGCGCTGGACGCGGCGCACCGCCTCGTCGCCGAGACCCCCGGCACGCTGGCCGCGGTGGGCGTCTCCACGTTCGGCGTCGTCCGCGGGGGGCGGGTGCGGCTGGCGCCCAACGTCCCCGGCTGGGAGGACCTGCCGCTGCCCGACCTGGTCTCCGGCGCCCTCGGCGCGCCCGTGCGCGTCGACAACGACGTGAACGCGGCCACCGCCGCGGAGGCGCGCTGGGGCCGGCTCGCGGGCGTCGGCACCGGCGTCTACGTGAACCTCGGCACCGGGCTCGGCGCCGGGATCGTCGTCGGCGGGCGCGTCGTGCCGGGCGCGCACGGCGCCGCCGGCGAG
>NZ_JBEYYT010000158.1:0-19806 GCF_040645715.1 Spirillospora sp. NPDC046719
GACGTTAGGGCCGCCGGTCAGGCGCTGTCGGGACGGGCTGTGTCCGGATAGGGGCCGGGAGGGACGGCGCCCGGACGGGGCGGCCCCGCGCGGGCCGCCTCCAGCCGGCGCCGCAGGACGGTGATCTCCGCGCGGAGCCGGTCCGCCGCCTGCGGGTCCGGTTCGAGGCCGCCGAACCCGTCCTCCAGCAGGTCGAGCTCGGCGGTCCGCAGCCGGGCGAGCAGCCGCCGTGGCTCCCCGCCCGGCACGTCCCACCGCTCCTTGCGGCGCCATTTGCGGAAGGCCAGCACCCGGTCCTCGCCGGGGAGGAGCACGCCCCGCGCGGTCTCCTCGCGCGCCGCCCGCCGGAACCGGACGAGGTAGTGCCGCCGCGCCAGCCGGTACGCGACCACCGCCGCCAGCAGGATCGGCGCGCCCTTCACCGGCAGCAGCGCCGCGCCCGGCAGCAGCGGGGAGTCCCACCACGCGTGCAGGGCCATCGCGAGCACGACCGAGGCGAACGCGAGCGCGGCGGTGGCCCGGGACGCCCGCCCGAGCAGGCAGCCGAGGCCGGCACCGCCGACCGCGGTCATCGCCCAGTGGCTCCACCAGGCGCCGCCGACCACCCGGCCGCCGAAGGTGAAGAACGCCGCGTTCGCGTCCTGCGTCCCGCCGGTCAGCACGATCGTGTTGAGCACGTACAGGAAGTCCTCGGCGATCTGGAACCCGAGCCCGACGAGCGCGCCGTAGCCCCAGCCGTCCAGCGGCCCCCGCACCGCGCACGGCACGATCAGCGCCAGCACCGCCACCCCGGCGAGCTTCAGCAGCTCCTCGTCGACCGGCGCGGCGATCGACGCGCCCCAGTCGGCGTTGAACTCCGCCCCGGCGGTCTTGGCGATGATCGCCTGGAACGCGGCGTTGGCGGGCAGCGCGGTGCCGAACGCGGCCAGCCCGCCCCACGCCACCGCGATGAGCGCGTACCCGAGCGGGCGCGGCCGGACGGGATGCAGCCGCCGCAGCCCCCACACCCCGGCCGCGAGCACCGGCGCCAGCAGGACGAGCCCGGCCACCGCGCCCGCCGGGAACTCGCCGATCTGCGCGTCCATCGCCCGCACCGCGATCCAGAGCCCGAGCAGGCACATCACGGCCCAGAGCCAGAACGCGGGGCGGCGCGTCATGGCGAGATCTCGACGCTGAGGACGATCGCCCGCACCTCGCCGGCCAGGCGCCCGTAGGCGTCCGGCGGGCCGGACGCGGTGACCGTCGCCCCGAGGTCGTCCCTGGTGAACACGGTCGCCGAGCCGATCTTGCCGTGCCCGACGAGCGCGCCGGTCAGCCCGGGCATCCCGTGCCGGGTGGTCACGGCCGAGGGGCCGCCGCGCAGCTGCGCGCCGCCCATCGCGATGATCCGGCCGAGCCCGTGCCACAGCCGCCGGTCGTCCAGCGACCCCAGCGGGACGACGAGGTTCAGGTCGACCCTGACCTCCCCGCGGGTCACCTCGGCGTTGTTGGTCAGCGAGGAGCGCGCCTCGTCCAGCGCCCATCCGGCGGCGGGGACCGTGAACGTCACCGGGCGGACGCCCGCCCGCTCCGTGCCGACGGCGATGACCGTGCCCGCCGCGAGGGCGGTGCCGCCGCTGCCGAGCGCCTTGTCGACGAGGGGCAGCACGAGGCCGAGGATCAGCAGCACCAGGACCACGACCCCCGTGCCCCACCATCTCACCCGCGCCACGTGGCCCCCTCGATGCCGGTGCGCTGCGGAAATGCCCCCTCGAACGGGGACTAAACAAGATCATGCGGGCATCGGGCCGCGGGGGTCAGGCCGGCGCGGACGTCCAGCGGGCCGGGGCGGTGAGCGCGTCCGGCAGCCGGGTCGCGGCGTCGCCCCGCGCCGCGTCGGCCTGCGCCTGGGTGAGGAACAGCGCGCCGGTCAGGTCCGCGCCGGACAGGTCGGCGTCCCGCAGGTCCGCGCCGATCAGGTCGGCGTCCCGGAGGTCGGCCCCCCGCAGGTCGGCCGCGATCAGGTAGGCGCCGCGCAGGTTCGCGCCGCGCAGATCGGCGCCCTTCAGCCGGGCGCCGATGAGGTCGGCGCCGCGGTGGTTCCGCTTGCGGCCCGGGACCTTCGCCCGTACCTCCTCGCTGGCGCGCAGCAGCAGGACGTTGACCTTCTCCCGCACCGCGGCGACGTCCACGGCGGCGACCTCGGCGGGTCCGCCGCGGGTCAGCGCTTCCGTCTCGTCCAGCGCCGTGCGGATCTCCGGGTGGACGGGCGCGGCGGCGGGCATCTCCAGCGCCTCCGCCAGGTACCAGAGGAGCTCGTGCAACTGCCGCATCACCGGGAACACCCGGAACATCGGCCCGGACACCTCGGGGCCCTGCCGCCAGTCCCGCCCGCCGAACGTCTCCTGCGACACCTTCTGGCCCGCGCCGAAGCAGTCGAAGACCGTGCAGCCCTGGAACCCGCGCTGCCGCAGCTCGGTGTGGATGCCGCAGCGGAAGTCGGCGAGCAGGTTGCGGCACGGCCGCCCCGCCTCCTTGTCGACCGCGAAATCGGCCGACTTGGCGAACGGCAGCGCGACGCAGCACAGCCCGAAACAGGCCCCGCAGTCGGCCTTCAGCGCGCTCTTCTCCACCATGAGCGACCCCCCGTCCTGGTCAGCACTCCATTGTCGCGCCCCCGGGACGGTGCCATGACCGGTCTCAGCGGCCGATCGCGGTGCCCGGTCTCAGGCGGCGTCGTGGAAGACCAGGCCGAGCGTCCGCCGGCGGCCCGACCGGACGACGCTGACCCCGTGCCGGACCGGCGACGCCGACCAGCCGCGCCGCGTCCGCACCGGACGGTCCCGGGTCGTGAAGACCAGGCCGCGGCCGCGGGGGAGGAGCGTCGCGGTGCCCCGCGACTGGGCGCGCGCCCGCTGCTCGACCATCAGGAACTCGCCGCCGGTGTAGTCGGCGCCCGGCTCGTCCAAACCGATCACGACCTGCAGCGGGAACACCAGGTCGCCGTACAGGTCGCGGTGCAGCGCGTTCCAGTCGTCCCGGCCGTAGCGCAGCAGGATCGGCGTGGGCTTGCGCTGGCCCGCGTGGTGGCACATCGCGAGCCATTCGGGCAGCGTCCCGGGCCAGGGCGCGGGACGGGCGAGCCGGGCGGCCCAGTCGCGGGCGATCGGCAGCAGCCGCGGATAGAGCGCCTCCCGCAGCGCGGCGACCGGCTCGGGGAACGGCTCGGCGAAGTACCGGTACTGGCCCGCCCCGAAGCGGTACCGCTCCATGTCGATCGTCGAGCGGAACCGTCTCACGTCGTCGTAGAGATCGGCGATCTCGGCGCACTCCTCCCCGGTCAGCAGCGGCGGGGTGAGCGCGCAGCCGTAGGCGTCCACCTCCGCGCCGATCGCCGCCCAGTCGCCGTCCGCGACCCTGTCCGCGTAGCCGCCCATGATGCGGGGCCTCCCTCGTCCGTTCCGTGCCTTTCCCGGTCAACACCGGGGCGGCCGAGGACGTTGCACCGGCTGCGGTAGCCTTTCCGGAGTCCGTTCCGGACCGACCGAGGAGGTGAGTCCCGTTCCTGCCCGTCCAGTCCGGGTGCTCCCGCCTCGCACGCGCGCGGCCGCCCGCCGTTAGGCGGCCGGGGAGCGCCCACCGGCCTCCCCGAAAGGCGCCCATGTCCGCTCAAGCCGCACCGCTCCTGCCGCCCGACTCCGTCGTCTCCGCCCTCCGCACCGCCGGCTGCGTCTTCGCCGAGGACGAGGCGGAGCTGATCCTCTCCACGGCCCGCACGCCCGAGGAGGCGACCGCGATGGTCCGCCGCCGGGCCGCCGGGCTCCCCCTCGAACACGTCGTCGGCTGGGCCGCCTTCCACGGGCTGCGGATCGCCGTCGAGCCCGGCGTCTTCGTCCCGCGCCGCCGCACCGAGTTCCTCGTCGACCGGGCGGCCCGGCTCCTGCCGCCCCGCCCGGTCGTCGTCGACCTGTGCTGCGGTTCCGGTGCGCTGGGCGTCGCGCTCGTCGCGGGCCTGGACGCGTTCGAACTGCACGCCGCCGACATCGAGCCGGCCGCGGTGCGGTGCGCCCGGCGCAACGTCGTCCCCGCGGGCGGCCGCGTCCACGAGGGCGACCTGTTCGACCCGCTGCCCGCCGGCCTGCGGGGACGCGTCGACGTCCTGCTGGCCAACGTCCCCTACGTCCCGACGGGCGAGGTCGGCCTGCTGCCCGCCGAGGCGCGGGCCCACGAGCCCCTCGTCGCCCTCGACGGCGGCGCCGACGGCCTCGACGTGCTGCGGCGCGTGGCCGCCGAGGCGCCGCGGTGGCTGGCGCCCGGCGGGCACCTGCTGTTCGAGACCACCGAGCGCCAGGTCGTGGACGCCCTGGACGCCGTCGCCGGCGGCGGCCTCACCGCCGCCGTCGCGCGGTCCGACGAGCACTCCGCCACGGTGGTCATCGGCGGGCGTCCCGTGTAAAACGCCATGTGCGGGTATGGGTTCCACCAGGTCGACGTGAAGGAGTGAGTCCCATGCGCCGCATCAGTGCAGCGCTCAGCGCCATCTTCGGAACGATCGTGGACATCGTGACCCTGCCGTTCCGGGTGCTGGCCCGGCTGCTGACCCCCTCGCGCGGGGGCCGTCCGGCCCGTACCCGCCGGCGCGCCTGACGTCCATTCCCCCGGATCGCCCCGGGCCCCTTTCGGGGGTCCGGGGCGATTCGCGGTGAAAAGGTGTTGCGCATTCATTCCGCGTCCCGCACCATATGAGTAACGAACCGCACGGGACGAGCCGGAAGGGAGCCGCGGAGATGATCGGAACGGGCATCGCCAAGCAGGTGCCGCAGCCGCAGGGCGGCGCGTTCGCCGCTCGACCGCAGCGAGGTCTCGTCGTCCCGCAGGGCGCCCCCGGATAGGGCCGCAAGGTTCCGCCGGAGGCCGCCAGGGAGATGACCCGGCGGCCTTTTTCATGCTCATCCGTCCATTCGCCGAGTGTTCTTCCGATGCTGCCCGCATTCGAGGGGCATCGACAACTGAATCGCAGATCCATGGGTCAGTAGCTCAATTGGGAGAGCGCCCGCCCCGCAAGCGGGAGGTTGCCGGTTCGAGTCCGGTCCGATCCACGGCGACGCCGGGCGTCCCGCCCGCGCGGACCACGGGAAGAAGGGGATGCGGTGCCCCGCCCGCCTTGGGAGCGGGAGAGACGCGGTTCGAGTCCGTGCTTCCCGACGGCCTTCAAGCTCATGGGGATGAGCGCCCGGCTGAAAACCGGGAGGACGAGGTTCGACTCCTCGGATGGCCGCGCAGACCTCTGTAGCTCAGTGGACAGAGCACCGCGCTACGAACGCGGGAGCCCAGGTTCGAGTCCTGGCAGGGGTACCGCGGAGCCCGCCGGCTCCGCTCGGCCGCACATGCCGAAATGGTTGAGGTACCTGGCTTCCACCCAGGAGTACCGGGTTCGATTCCCGGGTGCGGCTCGGTGTGAAGAACACGCCGCTCTCGTTCAATGGGAGGATTCCGGGCTCTTACCCCGGATATGGAGGTTCGACTCCTCCGGGCGGCACGGCGCGGGAACCCGTTCCCGCGATGCTGGATGGTCTAACGGAAGGACGCGTGGCTCTGAACCACGAAAGTGCAGGTTCGAATCCTGCTCCAGCAGCCGGCCTTTCGCTCATGGGAAAGGCCTGATCCCCGGTGGCCCAGTCCGGTGAGGGCACCCGTATGATAAGCGGGCGATCGCTGGTTCGAATCCAGCCCGGGGGACGTCCGGAAACGGCGCACCGCCGTTTCCAAGACGGTGACCGGTAGCTCAGTCGGTAGAGCGGCTGTCTTACAAACAGCGGGTCGCAGGTTCGAATCCTGTCCGGTCAACCGAAGGGCGCCTCACGGCCGGGCGCCGACGCGGGTCCGCCGCGTCGTCCAGGCGCGGGCCCGCTCGCTGAGCGTGATGCCGAGCCCGGGACGGGCCGGGACGTGCATCCGGCCGCCGCTGATCTCGAGCCGCTCGTCGAACAGCGGGTCCAGCCAGTCGAAGTGCTCGACCCACGGCTCGGACGGGTACGCGGCGGCGAGATGGAGGTGGATCTCCATCGCGAAGTGCGGCGCGAGCCCGAGCCGGTGGTGGTCGGCGAGCACGGCGAGTCTCAGGAACTCGGTGATGCCGCCGATGCGCGGCGCGTCCGGCTGCAGGACGTCGGCGGCGCGCGCGTCGATCAGCGCGCGGTGCTCGGCGACGCTGGTCAGCATCTCGCCGGTCGCGACCGGGGTGTCGAGCGCGCGGGCGAGGTCCGCGTGGCCCTCGGCGTCGTGGGCGTCCAGCGGCTCCTCGATCCAGGTGAGGCCGAACTCCTCCAGCGCGCGGCCCATCCGCAGCGCCGCCGGCCGGTCCCACTGCTGGTTCGCGTCCACCATGAGCGGGACCGCGTCGCCGAGCCGCTCGCGGACGGCGGTCACGCGGCGCAGGTCCTCCGCGTGGTCGGGATGCCCGACCTTGATCTTGATGCCGCCGATCCCGGACGCCAGCGCCGCCGACGCGTTGTCCAGCACCTCCTCCAGCGGCGCGTGCAGGAACCCGCCGGTGGTGTCGTAGCAGCGGACGGAGTCGCGATGCGCGCCGAGCAGCTTGGCCAGCGGCAGCCCCGCCCGCTTCGCCTTCAGGTCCCACAGCGCGATGTCGAACGCGGCGATCGCCTGGACGGCCAGGCCGCCGCGTCCCGCCGACGCGCCCGCCCACGCCAGCTTCGTCCAGAGCCGCCCGATGTCGCTGGGGTCCTCGCCGATCAGCGCGGGCGCGATCTCGGCGGCGTGCGCGAACTGGCCGGGCCCGCCCGCCCGCTTGGCGTAGCCGAACCCGATGCCCTCGTGCCCGCCCTCGGTGCCGATCTCGGCGAACAGGAACACGACCTCGGTCATCGGGCGCTGCCGCCCGGTCAGCACCTTCGCGTCGCTGACCGGGACGGCGAGCGGCAGCGTGACCGAGGAGAGTTCGACCCAGGCGACCCGGTCCAGCGTCGCCGCCCCGGCGCCGTGCACGTCAGAGCACCTTGTCCACGAGCGCGGCGAGGTCGGCGAACTCGGCGGCGGTCAGGTCGGTCAGCGGCGGGCGGACGGGCCCGGCGGGCCGTCCGGCGGCCCGCATCCCGGCCTTGACGATGCCGACCGCGTACCCCTTGCCGCGGTTGCGGATCTCGCAGTACGGCAGCACGAACCCGTCGAGGCGGCGCCGCACCTCGTCCCGGTCGCGGGCGCGGACGGCCTTGTAGAACCCGAGCGCGAACTCCGGCGCGAAGTTGAAGATCGCCGAGGAGTAGGTCGTCACGCCCATCTCCAGGTACGGCAGCGCGAACGTCTCCGCGGTCGGCAGCCCGCCGATGTAGACGAGGCGGTCGCCGAGCCGCGACCGGATCCGCGTCATCAGCTCCAGGTCGCCGACGCCGTCCTTGAACCCGACGAGGTTGGGGCACTCCTCGGCCAGCCGCGCGACGGTGCCGTCCTGGTAGACGGCGTTGGAGCGGCTGTAGACCGTCACGCCGAGCCCGGTGGCCGCGCACACCGCGCGGACGTGCGCGGCGAGGCCGTCCTGCGGCGCCTCCGTGAGGTACGGCGGGAACAGCAGGATCCCGTCGGCGCCCGCCCGCTCGGCGTCGCGGGCCATCTCGACGGCCGTGGCGGTGCCGTACCCGGCGGGCGCGACGAGCGGCACGCCGTCCGGGGTCTCGGCGGCGGCCGCCCGGACGACCCGTCCCACCTCGGCGGGGGTGAGGGAGAAGAACTCGCCGGTCCCGCCCGCGGCGAACAGGCCCGCGACGCCCTCGTGCCCGAGGCGCGCCACGTGGGCGCGGTAGGCGTCCTCGTCGAAGGACAGGTCGTCGCGGAAGTGGGTGACGGGGAACGACAGGAGCCCGGCGCCGAGCAGCCGGGCGGTCTCGTCGGGCGCGTGCTGGCTCATGGCCCGAGGCTAGGATGGCCGATCGATCCAGGTCCAACACGAAATTCGGATCCACTGATACCCGTAGGGAATCGTTTGTTCACCCTCACCCAGCTCGCGAGCTTCGTCGCCGTCGCCGAGGAGCTGCACTTCGGCCGCGCCGCGGAGCGGCTGCGGATGACGCAGCCGCCCCTGAGCCGGCAGATCCAGCTGCTGGAGGGCGAGCTGCGCGTGCGGCTGTTCGACCGGACGAACCGCTCGGTCCGGCTCACCCCGGCCGGCCGCGCGTTCCTGGACGAGGCGCGCCGCCTGCTGCACCAGGCCGAGCACGCCGCGCTGTCGGCGCGGCGCGTCTCGGCGGGGGAGGCGGGGCGGGTCGCCGTCGGGTTCACGGCCGCGAGCGCCTACGCCGCGCTCGGCCGGCTGCTGGACACCGCGCGGTCGGCGCTGCCGGACGTCGAGATCGTCCTGCGCGAGATGGTGACGCGCGACCAACTGCGGGCGCTCACCGAGGGCGGCCTCGACCTCGGCCTGGTCCGCCCGCCCGTCGCCGCGCCGGAGCTGGCGGAACGGGCCGCCGGCCGCGAGGCGCTGCTGGCCGCCGTGCCCAACGGACACCCGCTCGCCGGCGGCGGCGGACCTCTGCCGCTGGACGCCTTCGACGGGCAGCCGCTGATCATGTACTCGCCGGTCGAGGCGCGGTACTTCCACGAGCTGCTGGTCGGGCTGTTCCGCCGGGCGGGCGTCTCCCCGGTGTACGTCCAGTACCTCAGCCAGGTGCACAGCATCCTCGCGCTGGTGGACGGCGGATGGGGGCTCGCGCTCGTCCCCGAGGCGGCGGCGCGGCTGCGGTACGCGGGCCTGACGTTCCGCCCGCTGGAGCCGTCCGATCCGGCTCCGGTGGAGCTGAGCCTGGCGTGGCGGCGCGGGAACGACAACCCGGCGCTGGCCCGGCTGCTGGAGCACCTCTGAAAGTGTGGCGACGGCCACCGTCCGGTGGCGCGCCGCCGCCTTGACCGGCCGCGCCCGGCTCGCTTATTTTGGCGTCCAAATATTGGTCGTCAAAGTAATGGCCGCGAGCACCGGCCGCCCGGAGGAACGATGAGCGACTTTCCCGCGTACGCGCCGTCGGAGGAGCAGGAGCTGCTGCGGGCGACGGTGCGTGAGTTGGCGGATGCCAAGATCGCGCCGTTCGCGGCGGAGGTGGACGAGGAGTCGCGTTTCCCGCAGGAGGCGTTGGACGCGTTGGTCGCCAATGACCTGCATGCGGTGCATGTGCCCGAGGTGTACGGGGGTGCGGGGGCGGACGCGCTGGCGACGGTGATCGTGATCGAGGAGGTCGCGCGGGCGTGCGCGTCGTCGTCGTTGATCCCGGCGGTGAACAAGCTGGGCACGGTGCCGGTGCTGCTGTCGGGCTCGGAGGAGCTGAAGAAGAAGTATCTGGGGCCGGTGGCGCGGGGGGAGGCGATGTTCTCCTATGCGTTGTCGGAGGCCGATGCGGGGTCGGACGCGGGTGGGATGAAGACCCGCGCGGTCCGCGACGGTGACCACTGGGTGCTCAACGGCGCGAAGATGTGGATCACCAACGCGGGGGTGTCGGAGTACTACACGGTCATGGCGGTGACGGATCCGTCGGCGGGGGCGCGGGGGATCTCGGCGTTCGTGGTGGAGAAGTCCGATCCGGGGGTGTCGTTCGGGCCCAAGGAGCGCAAGCTGGGCATCAAGGGGTCTCCGACCCGGCAGGTGATCCTGGAGGACGTGCGGATCCCCGCGGACCGGATCATCGGTGCCGAGGGCACCGGGTTCAAGACGGCGCTGGCCACTCTGGACCACACCCGCATCACCATCGCCGCGCAGGCGCTGGGGATCGCGCAGGGCGCGCTGGACTTCGCGCTCGGCTACGTCAAGGAGCGCAGGCAGTTCGGCAAGCCGATCTCTGACTTCCAGGGTGTGCAGTTCATGCTGGCCGACATGGCGATGCGGCTGGAAGGCGCGCGGCAGCTGACCTACCACGCGGCGATCAAGTCCGAGCGGGCGATGCACGGCGAGAAGATCGCGGACCTGACGTTGGTGTCCTCGGCGTGCAAGGCGCTGGCCTCGGACGTGGCGATGGACGTCACGACCGACGCGGTGCAGTTGCTGGGCGGGTACGGGTACACGCGGGAGTTCCCGGTGGAGCGGATGATGCGCGACGCCAAGATCACCCAGATCTACGAGGGCACCAACCAGATCCAGCGCATGGTCATCGCCCGCCAGCTCCTCAAGTGACCCGCGACCCCCGTCCGCGACGGGACCGGGACTGACGGGACCTCTCCCGGGGCCACCGCCGGGACGTCGGATGACGGCGAAAGGGCTGTCGCCGCCGGGGGAGTGCCGCCAGGATGGTGGTGCCGGCGGTCCACCCCGGACGAGGGAGCGCGCATGAGCGGAACCGGGCCCGTACCCGAGATCGACACGAGCGTCTCGCACGTGGCGCGCATCTGGAACTACTGGCTGGGCGGCAAGGACAACTACCCCGTCGACCGGGAGGTCGGCGACCGGATCCTCGGGATGCTCCCGGACGTGGCGCGCCTCGCCCGCGCCTCCCGGCTGTTCCTCAACCGGGTGGTCTGGCACCTGGCCGCCGAGGCGGGCGTCCGCCAGTTCGTCGACATCGGCACGGGCCTGCCCACGGTCGACAACACCCACGAGGTCGCGCAGCGCGCCGCGCCCGACGCGAAGATCGTCTACGTGGACAACGACCCGCTGGTCCTCGCGCACGCGCAGGCGCTCCTCACCAGCACCCCCGAGGGCGCGACCGCCTACATCGACGCCGACCTGCGCGACCCGGACCGCATCATCGCGAAGGCCGCCGAGACCGTCGACCTCGACCGTCCGGTCGCGTTCACGCTGATGGGGATCCTGGAGTTCGTCACCGACGACGAGCAGGCGTACGCGGTCGTCCGGCGGCTGCTGGACGCGGTGCCGTCCGGCAGCTACCTCGCCATGTACGACGGGACGAACGTCGTCCACGGCGAGGCGTCCGACCGGATCGTCGACGTGTGGAACGCCTCCGGCAACGCCGGCCTGGTGCTCCGCACGCCCGAGGGCATCCGCCGCTTCTTCGACGGCCTCGAACTGCTGGACCCCGGCGTCGTCCCGGTGAACGAGTGGCGGCCCGAGGTGACCGTCGGGACCGAGCCGGAGCCCGTCGACGCCTACGGCGGCGTCGGCCGCAAGCCCTAGCCCCGGCCGTCGAGTGCCTCGTCCGCGTGCCGCAGGATCTCGGTGATCGCGAACGCCGCGTCGAGCCGCCCGCCCTGCACGGCGGCCTGGTAGTAGACGAGCGCGGCCTCCCCGTCCGCCGCCGGGCCGCTCCGGCCCGCCTGGTCGCCGAGCAGGTGGGCGCGGCGGGCCGCCTCCGCGGCGTCCAGCCCGTCGGGCGAGGCGTCCAGCAGGTCCAGCGCGCCGGGATGGCCGGCCGCCGCGGCCTCGATCAGCAGCGGGACGGTCTCCCCGCCGCGGGCCGGGTCGGTGCCGAGCAGCACCGCGACCCGGTAGAGCGCGTCGGCGTCCCCGGCCGCCGCGCGGGCGAGCAGCGCCCGGCCGCGCGGGCCGTACCCGGCGACGGTCGCGCGCTGCGACTCCGTCAGCCGCACCGGCCGGACCGGCTCGCTCTCCGGCGGCGCGAGCACGCGCTTCTCCGGCGCCGTCCGCTCCGGCGCCGTGCCCTCCTGCTCCGCGGGCGGCCGAGGAGGCGGGACGTCCGGGTCCGGGGACCGGGCGGCGCGCAGCCGGGCCTGCCACGCGGGCAGCGACGCGGTGCCCGGATCGCCGTCGTGCACGCCGGTCTCCCAGGCGCGGCGCTGGCAGCAGAGCACGAAGCTCGCCACCCAGGCGGCGGTGGGGAGCCGCTTGCGCCGCCCGGCGAGCACGTCGAAGATCCCGGTCGTCGACAGCGACGGCAGGTCCCGCCGGCCGTAGAGCTCGCCGAGGTGCTCGGAGACCTCCGCGAGCTTGCGGTAGGGCGGCCGGTTGCAGGAGTCGTAGAGCGCGTTGAGCGCGCGGATGAAGGCGTCCGGCCCGGGGGGCCGGGAAGCGTCGTCGGTCATGTCTGGGCGCCCTTGCCGGCGGGGATCTGACCTGTCCGCCTTCATGCTGCCAGCCGGACGGCCCGGACGCGGCCGGTTCGCCATCACAGTCCGCGCAGGATCCGCCACAGGATCGTCTGCGTCGCGGTGGCGGGCGCGGCGGCCAGCACGAGCCGGTTGATCGTGTGCCAGTAGGGCACCGCGTCGGGCCCGGACGGGTACACCGCCCCGTTCAATCGTTCCACGTACACGACGTCGGGCAGTTCGGGCTGCGGCGGCCGCAGCAGCGCGAACGAGCCGCCGGCCACGGGCGGCGCCGCGGCCGCCGCCAGCGGCAGCACCTGGACGGTGACGTGGGGCAGGTCGCAGACGTCCAGCAGGTGCTCGAACTGCGCGAAGGCGACCGCCCGCCCGCCGGGCCCGCGCCGCAGCGCGGCCTCCTCGATCACCGCCCACAGCCGCACGGGCGCCGGCCTGTGCAGGATGCGGCGCCGGACGGCCCGCAGCTCGGCGAGCCGTTCCGCCTCCTCTGCGGTGCGGTGCCGACCGTACAGCGCGCGCGTGTACGCCTCCGTCTGCAGCAGGTCCGGGACGACCTGCGCCTCGTACGCGCGGATGAGGCGCGCCGACTGCTCCAGCTCCAGGTACGGCTGGTACCAGCGCGGGACCACGTCCCGGAACGCGTCCCACCAGCGGGCCGCGTTCGCCTGCCGCGCCAGGCCGAGCAGCGTGGCGAGCACGGCCCGGTCGGTGGCGCCGTACGCGGCGCACAGGTCGGCGACCTCGCGCAGCCGCAGCTCCGCCCGGCCCAGCTCCAGCCGGCGGATCCAGTCCCGCGACCGGCGGAGCACGGCCTCGGCGTCCTCCAGGCTGTGGCCGCCGGCCTCGCGCAGCCGCCGCAGCTGGGCGCCGAGGACCATCCTCGCCACCGTGGGGCCGGTCTCCCACTCCTCGTGGAAGCCGTCCCCGGCCTGTTCGGCCGCAACTGTGCTCATGCCTGCCTCTGCGCGGACGGCCGCGGGGGCGTTCCCCGCTGCACGCTAACCCAGCGCGGCACGGCGTGTCCCGCGGTTCGGCGGGCGTTGCCGCGCCGGATCCCGCTCGCTACGCTGGCGCATAAACGGGGAGTTCCCCGTTTATGTTCCGAAAGGATGTCCCATGCCCCTCACCATCGAGGACCGGCTGGCGATCACCGACGTGATCTCGCTGCACGGCCACTACGCCGACGCCGGCGAGCTCGACCGCATGACGGAGCTGTTCACCGAGGACGTCGTCTACGACGTGACCGCCGCCGGCGGCGGCCTGATCCAGGGCCGCGCCGCGCTGAAGCAGGCGGGGCTGGACCTCGGCGACCGCAACCCGCTGGCCCACCACGTCACCAACGTCGTCGTGACCGGCGTGGACGGGGACCGCGCGCACGCCGTCTCGAAGGCCATCGCCGTGCTGCCGGAGCGCGGCTGCGTCAGCGCCACCTACGACGACACGCTGGTGCGCGACGGCGACGGGTGGCTGATCTCCCACCGCACGGTCCGCCCGCGCCGCACGCCCCTGACGCCCTGACCGCGCCCGCCGCGGCGGGGGCGGGGCGCCCGTGGCCGGCGGACCGGGCCGAATAGCATGTGCGAGGCCGCTGGAGTCGACCACGTGAGGAGCGGTTCGTGCGAGACATCGCCGTGTTCAGCGGGAGCGCCCACCCCGAGCTCGCCGCCGAGGTCTGCGCCCATCTGGGCGTGCCGCTGAGCCCGGCCCGGGTGTCCCGGTTCGCCAACGACTGCCTCGAGGTCCAGCTCCAGGCCAACTGCCGCGAGCGGGACGTGTTCCTCATCCAGCCGCTCGTCGCTCCCGTCCAGGAGCACCTCGTCGAGCTGCTCCTCATGTGCGACGCGGCGCGCGGCGCGTCCGCGAGCCGCATCACCGTCGTGATGCCCCACTACTCCTACGCCCGGTCCGACAAGAAGGACGCGCCGCGCATCTCGATCGGCGGCCGGCTCGTCGCCGACCTGCTCGTCGCGTCCGGCGCGAGCCGCGTGCTGGCCATGACGCTGCACTCGCCGCAGGTGCACGGCTTCTTCTCCGTCCCGGTGGACCACCTGCACGCGCTCCGCGAGCTCGCCGAGCACTTCCGGCGCTACGACCTGTCGCGCACCACCGTCGTCTCGCCCGACCTCGGCAACGCCAAGGAGGCCGCCGCCTTCGCCCGCCTGCTCGGCGTACAGGTGGCGGCCGGCGCCAAGCAGCGCTTCTCCGACGACCGGGTGCAGATCAGCTCGGTCATCGGCGAGATCGCGGGCCGGGACGTGATCGTGCTGGACGACGAGATCGCCAAGGGCAGCACCGTCCTGGAACTGCTGGACCGGCTCCGCGAGCTCGGCCCCCGCACCATCCGCATCGCCTGCACCCACGGCCTGTTCTCGGCGGGCGCGCTGAAGCGGCTGTCCGCCGAGCCGGACGTGCTGGAGATCGTCTGCACCAACACCGTGCCCGTCCCGGAGGGCGAGCGCGGCGACAAGCTGCGGGTCCTGTCCATCGCCCCGGCCCTGGCCGAGGCGGTCCGCCGCATCCACAACGGCGAGTCGGTCAGCGCCCTCTTCGAGAACCCCCACCCCTGACCGGACCGGCCGCTCACCTCTCCCGCCCGGCGCGGTACTCGAGCGCCTCGGGGACCTCGTTGTACTCGAGCAGGTGGTTGCCCGCGATGCGTTCGAGCACCTCGCGGACCTCGGCGGGCGTCGCGTAGAAGAACTCCCGGCGAAGGTTGACCTGGTTGACGCGGCGCTCGGCGAACTCCTGATGCAGCCTGCCCTCCAGCCCGACGGCATCGGCACTGAAGATGAGCGCGTGCACGTGTTGGCGGCGCGGCCCTCCACGTCCGAGATCGCCGACTCCACGTCGGTGAGCTTGGCCCGCAGCTCGGCGGCGCCGCCGGCGTCGCCGTTCGCCTCCAGGCGGGCGAGCGCCGACTCCACGTGCGAACGCTCCTTGAGCAGCCGCGCCTTCTCCCGTTCGAACTCCTTGCGGGCCTTGTCCTCCTCCCGCTGGCGCTCGCGCTCGGCCCGGACCCGCTCCTTCTCCTCCTCCGCCTTGGCCAGATGGTCCGCGGTCAGCTCCAGCTCCTTGACGCGGATCGCCCGGTACTCCCGGCCGACGCGGATGTCCATGGTCTTGCCGAGCCGCTCGATCGTCTGCGCGCTCTTGTCCAGCCGCTCGATCGCCGACTGCAGCTTGTAGGGGCGCATCGTCCGGACGAGGTTGTCGGCCTCGGCGTTGTAGGCGCGCAGCATGAGCTTGGAGAAGTCGCCTTGGCCAGCTCCGCCTTGTAGGCGACGACGTCGGCGAGCGGATGCTGGTACTCGTAGACGCCCGTCTCCTGGAGCAGCGCCAGGTCCTCGGTCTCCACGATCGTGCCGCGGAGCCGCCGCAGGTCGGCGCGGAGCCCGTCGCGCTTGCGCTTCTCCTCGGCGGCCTCACCGCGCAGCCGCTCGATCTCCGCCGCCACCTGAGGCGCGTCCAGGCCGCCGAGCCGTTCCAGCCATGCGCGAAGGTCGGCGTTCTCGGCTTCCAGTTCCTCGATCCGCTGCTTGCGGGCGCCGAACGCCGGCATGCTCCGTGCTCCGGCGGGCGGCACGCGCGGCGCCGGCGCCGGCGGGATCGGCGCGGGTGCGGGCGGGATCGGCGGAGGCTGGACGGGCGGAGGCGGTGCGGCGGGCGTCCAGAACTGCCAGCCGGGCGGCGCGGGCGGCCAGCTCGCGTCCGGCATCCATCCGGGCGGCGGCGTCCAGCCTGGAGGCGGCGCGGGCCAGGTCGGCGGCGGGTTGTACAGCCACCCTGTCGGCTGCGCGGGCACCACGGGACCGCCGGGCCACTGCGGTCCGGCCGCAGGCGGCGCGGCCGCCGGACGCGGCGGGGCGGGCGGCGGGACGAGGTCCTGGACGATCCGTACGAGCCGTGGCGCGTCCTGAGCGTGCACGTCGCCGAAGTCCGTCTCGGCGCCCTCCTTGTCGGTGACGACGAAGAACCACCGCCGCTGGTAGGACTTCCGCGTCTCGACGGTGCCGACCGTCGCGAGGGAGGTCTCCTGGCGCAGGCCCTCCTTGGCGAGTTCGGCGGCGCGGAACCCGAGGATCCGCCGGTCGGTGACGGCGATGTGCGTCAGCGTCGGGACGGCCTTGACGGTGGTCGCGAGCGCCAGGAGCGTCTCGCCGTCCCGCAGGAAGAGCCGCAGCACGCGGAGGGCGTGCTCGGCCTCGCCGGGGTCCACCTCGATGCCGATGTAGTCCGGGCGCGGCATGTCCTGCACCGTCATCGCTTCCTCGCAGTGTCGCGTCAGGGCGGTGCGAGGAGCCGTTCGCCGCGCCCCGGCCCGCCGTGGTGTGGTCACGTCGAGGAGAGCGCTCGACCTATCTGGGACGGCCCGGACGCGGCCGTGGTTGACAGGGCGAGGAGTCGGGAGCCGGGGGTCAGAGGAGCATGTCGCTGCCGCCGGACTCCTCTTCGCCGTCGGTCGTGTGCTCGGGTTCGAGGTACTCGTCCTCGGGCCAGAGTTCGTTGGCGAGGAAGGCGAGGTACTCCTCGTCGTCCGGGTCGAGCTCGGCGGTCATGGACTCGGGGTGGACGCCGCCGGGGACGGGGGAGGAGGCTGCGGCGGGGTCGGGAGCGGGGTCGGCGGCGGGCGCGGGCTCGACGGCGGGCGGCCCGTCCTGGGCGGGGGGCGCCGCGGGACGGAGCAGGCACAGGCCGAACAGGGCGGCCACTGACACCAGGACCAGGACTGTGATCACGACACCACCCCGTCCTTTCGCGGTCGAGTTCCACATGATTCTTGCGTAAGTAGCAAAACAGTTGAACGCTACCTGGACGACCTATCGGATGGGAGCCGACATGCGGGCCGCCGGAGACAATGGCGCTGTGGAGTCTCATGCGGCGGTCGACGAGCGGGCCCGCGAACTGGCCCGCGTCGTCTGGGATCACCTGGTGCACACCGGCCCCCTCTCCAAGGCTGACGCGATCCTCGCGCTGGGGTGCCACGACACGCGGGTGGCGGCGCACGCGGCGAGGCTTTGGCATGCGGGATGGGCTCCGGTGGTGGTCGTCACCGGCGGCCGGGGCAAGATCACTTCGGCGTGGACAGAGACGGAAGCCCAGGTTTTCGCGCGTGTGGCGCGCGAGCACGGGGTTCCGGACGGCGCTCTGCTGCTGGAGGAGACCGCCACCAACACGGGGGAGAACATCACCGCGACCAGACGGTTGCTTGACGGACGCCTCGATCTGCGGAGCGGGATTTTGGTCGCCAAGCCGTACATGACCCGGCGGGCACTGGCCACGGCGCGCAAACAGTGGCCCGAAGCGGACTGGATCGCGGCCTGCCCGGACCTCGGGTACGACGCGTACGGGACCGGGGACGACGAGCGGCGGTTCATCGAGTTGATGGTCGGAGACCTGCAGCGCATGGAGGTGTACGCCGAGCGGGGGTTCCAGGTGCCGATGCCGGTTCCGGCGGCGGTGTGGGCGGCGTACGAGGAACTCGTCGCGCTCGGGTTCGACCGGCACGTGATCAGGTGACGGTGGCACAATCGGACGCATGGCGTCAGTGACCACTTACTGTCGGATCTGCGAGCCGCTGTGCGGGCTGGAGGCCACCGTCGAGGACGGGAAGGTCGTCCGGATCCGCCCCGACAAGGAGCACCCGCTGTCGAAGGGCTTCGCCTGCCCCAAGGGCATCGCGATGACCGAGGTCCAGAACGACCCGGACCGGGTCGTGCATCCGCTGCGGCGCCGCCCGGACGGCGAGTTCGAGCGGGTGAGCTGGGACGAGGCGCTCGGCGGCATCGCCGAGCGGCTGAACGCCCTGCGCCGCGAGCACGGCGGGTCGTCGATCGGCTGGTACTTCGGCAACCCGGCGACGTTCTCCTACAGCCATCCGCTGTGGCTGAACGGGTTCATGGCGGCGCTGAAGTCGCCGCACCTGTACTCGGCGGGATCGCAGGACGTGAACAACCGGTTCGCGGCGAGCGCGCTGCTGTACGGGGCGCCCGTGCTGGTCCCGATCCCCGACCTCAAGCGCACCGGCCTGCTGTTGATGCTCGGCGCGAACCCGCTGGTGTCGCACGGCAGCCTGATCACCGCGCCGCGCATCCGCGAGGACCTGTCGGCGATCGTGGCGCGCGGCGGGCGGGTCGTGGTCGCCGACCCGCGCCGGACCGAGACGGCCCGCGCGTACGAGCACCTGCCCGTCCGCCCGGACGGGGACGCCTGGCTGCTGCTGTCGATGCTCCACGTGATCTTCGAGGAGGGGCTCCAGGACCGCGCCGCCTGCGCGGGCCAGGCGTCCGGCGCCGAGGAGCTGCGGGCGCTCGCGGACGGCTTCGCGCCCGAGGAGACGGAGGACCGCAGCGGCGTCCCGGCGGCGACCGTCCGGGAGCTGGCGCGCGATCTGGCGCGGGCCGAGCGGGCCGTCGTGTACGGCCGGACGGGCACCTGCCTCGGCCGGCACGGGACGCTGACGGCGTTCCTCATCGACGCCGTGACGCTGGTGACCGGCAACCTGGACCGTCCGGGCGGGGCGGTCTTCGGCGCCGCGCCGCTCTGGCTGGACGAGATCCTGCGGCTGTCCGGCCTCGCGAGCTACGGCCGGACGCGCTCGCGTGTCGGCGGATACCCGGACATCCTCGGCACCTTCCCGGCCGGGGTGATGGCCGAGGAGATCACCACGCCCGGTCCGGGACGGCTCCGCGCGCTGATCGTCTCCGGCGGCAACCCGGCGCTGAGCGTCCCGGGCGGCGAGGCGCTCGGTGCGGCGCTCGACGAGCTCGACCTGCTGGTCACCATCGACCTCTACGTCACCGACACCGGCCGCAAGGCCGACTACGTGCTGCCGGCGACCACGTTCCTGGAGCGCGAGGACCTGCCGCTGCCGTTCCTGCAGAACCACCTCACCCCGTACGTGACGTGGACGGAGCCGGTCGTCGCGCCGCGCGGGCAGGCCCGCCAGGAGTGGGAGATCATCGACGCGCTGGCCCGCCGGATGGGGATCGGCGTCGGCGCCTTCCCGCTGCAGCGGCTCGCGCACCGGCTGGGCGTCCGGCCGTCGCCGCGGTTCCTGGCGGACGCGCTGCTGCGCACGGGCCCGGCCGGGGACTGGTGCGGCCTGCGCCGGGTCCTCGGCAGGCGCGACGGGCTCAGCCTGCGCCGGCTGCGGAGGTCGCCGCACGGCGTCGTGCTCGCCGAGCACCAGCGGACGGGGACGCTGCGCCGCCGCATCCTGCACAAGGACAAGCGGGTGCACCTCGCCCCGCCGGAGATCGCCGCCGAGGTGCGGCGGCTGGCCGGGGCGCCGCAGCCGCCGGAAGGCTTCCCGCTGCGGCTGATCGGCCTGCGCGAGATGCGCTCGCACAACTCCTGGATGCACAACGCGCCCGCGCTGATGCGCGGCGGGCGCGTCCAGGCGGCGCGGATCAACCCGAAGGACGCGGCCGCGCACGGGATCGAGGACGGCGCGCCGTGCCGGATCACGTCACCGCACGGGGCGATCGAGCTGACGGCGATGGTCACCGACGAGATGACCGAGGGCACCGTCGCGGTCCCGCACGGGTGGGGGCACCGGGGCGGATGGCGGACGGCGAACGCGGCGGGCGGCGCGAACGTCAACGCGCTCGCGTCGCCGGATCCGGCGGACCTGGAGCCGCTGGCCGGGATGGCGTGGCTCAACGCCGTCCCGATCACGATCGGGCCGGTCTGACCGGCGCGGCGGCGGGGACGACCGGCCGGGGGGGGGGGGGCCGCCCCCCCGGCCGCCGCCGCGCCGGACGGCGGAGGACCCCGCAGTACAACACGGCCCGCAGCCAGTAAAAGGGATGT
>NZ_JBEYYT010000159.1:0-19635 GCF_040645715.1 Spirillospora sp. NPDC046719
CCGCCTCCGGCGCGGGCGGCGGCCCCGGCCCCGGCCGCGCCGCACGCGCCGCCGAGGAAGCCGAGCCCGTCCGCCTCGCCGCACCCGGTCAACCGGGCCGCGACGTCCAAGCCGAAGACGCTGGAGCGGCGGCGCGACCCGCTCAGCACCTCGCTGGTCCTGGTCGTCATCGCGGTCGTGGTCAGCGCCGGGACGGCCATCGCGTTCGCCCGCTGAGCCGGCCGGCCCGCCGACCCCGGTGAGCCCGCGGACGCGGGCGCGACCACCGGGCCGGCGCGTCCCCGCCCGTCCCGCCGCGCCGGGGTCGGGCGGGGGCGCGTCACGCGCACACCACCCCGCACGAAGCACACCCCGCGCGCAGCGCACGCGTCAGCGCAGCCGGGCCTTCAGGTACGGGGCGGTGCGGCTCGCCGGCGAGGCCGCCACCCGCGCGGGCGTCCCCTCGACGACGACGCGGCCGCCTTCGCCGCCCCCGCCCGGCCCGAGGTCGATGACATGGTCGGCGGACGCGACCACGTCCATGTCGTGCTCGACGACCACCACGGTCGCGCCGCCGTCCACCAGGGCGTGCAGCTGCCGGTCCAGCAGCTCGGTGTCGGCCGGGTGCAGGCCGGTCGTCGGCTCGTCCAGCAGGTACAGCACGTGGCCGCGGCGGGCGCGCTGCAGCTCGGCGGCCAGCTTGATGCGCTGCGCCTCGCCGCCCGACAGCTCCGTCGCCGGCTGGCCGAGCCGCAGGTAGCCGAGGCCGACGTCGCGCAGCGCCGCCAGCGCGCGGGCGGCCGGGGCGACCTCGGCGAGGAACCCGGCGGCCTCCTCGACCGTCATCGCCAGGACGTCGGCGACGCTCGCGCCGTGCCAGGTGATCTCCAGCGTCTCGGGGTTGTAGCGGGCGCCGCGGCACACCTCGCACACCGCGTAGGTGGACGGCAGGAACAGCAGCTCCACCGACACGAACCCCTCGCCCTGGCAGTTCTCGCACCGGCCGCCCGGCATGTTGAACGAGAACCGGCCGGCGCCGTACCCGCGCGCCCGCGCCTCATCGGTGGCGGCGAACCGCTTGCGGACGGCGTCGAACAGGCCGGTGTAGGTCGCCAGGTTGGAGCGGGGCGTGCGCCCGATCGGCCGCTGGTCGACCCGCACCACCCGCTGCACGTCGCCGCCCGCCTCGGCGCGCTCGGCGAGCACGTCCACGAACGTCGACTTCCCCGACCCCGACACCCCGGTGACCGCGGTGAACACGCCGAGCGGAACGTCGGCGTCCAGCCCGCGCAGGTTGTGGCGGGTGACGCCGCGCAGCTCCAGCGCCCCCGACGGCTCGCGCGGCGCCCGCCGCGGACGGGCGGCCTCCCCGAACAGGAACCGGCGCGTGACCGACTCCGGCACGTCCCGCAGGCCCTCGACGGGCCCGCTGTGCAGGACCCGGCCGCCGTGCACGCCCGCGCCAGGGCCGACGTCCACGACCCACCCGGCGCGGCGCACCACCTCCATGTCGTGCTCGATGACGAACAGGCTGTTCCCCGCCGCCTTCAGCCGCTCCAGCACCGTCATCAGCGCCTCGGTGTCGGCGGGATGCAGGCCGGCGGACGGCTCGTCCAGCACGTACACCACGCCGAACAGCCCGGACCGCAGCTGCGTCGCCAGCCGCAGCCGCTGCAGCTCCCCCGCCGACAGCGTCGGCGCCGGGCGGGACACGGCGAGGTACCCCAGGCCCAGCTCCTCCAGCACCTCGATGCGGGCGGTCAGGTCGCGGGCCAGCACGGCCGCGGGCCCGTCCCCGGCCAGATGCGGGCGCAGCACGTCCGCCAGCGCCGACAGCGGCAGCGCGGCCAGCTCGGCGATGCCGCGGCCGGCGAAGGTCACCGCCAGCGCCTCGGGCCGCAGCCGCCGCCCGCCGCACACCGGGCACACCGCCGCGACCAGGAACGACTCGGCGCGACGGCGGCGCGCCTCGCTCTTGGAGTCGGCGTAGGCGCGCAGCACCAGCCGCTTGGCGCTGGAGTAGGTGCCCTGGTACGGGCGGTGGATGCGGTGCGCCTCCCGGACCGGGTGGACGGTCACGACGGGCTGCTCGTCGGTGAACAGGATCCAGTCGCGCTGCTCGCGGGGCAGGTCCCGCCAGGGCCGGTCGATGTCGTAGCCGAGGGCGTCCAGGATGTCGCGCAGGTTCTTGCCCTGCCAGGCGCCCGGCCACGACGCGATCGCGCCCTCGCGGACGCTCAGCGACGGGTCGGGGACCAGCGACTCCTCGGTGACCTCGTGGACCTCGCCGAGGCCGTGGCAGCGCGGGCACGCGCCGGCGGCGGTGTTCGGCGAGAACGCGTCGGAGTCCAGCCGGTCGGCGCCCGGCGGGTACTCCCCCGCCCGCGACATCAGCATCCGCAGCGAGTTCGACAGCGTCGTCACCGTCCCGACCGACGACCGCGACGACGGCACCGACCGGCGCTGCCCCAGCGCCACCGCCGGCGGCAGGCCCGTCACCTCCTCGACGGCGGGCGCCGCGACCTGGTGCAGCAGCCGCCGCGCGTACGGCGCGACCGACTCCAGGTAGCGGCGCTGCGCCTCGGCGTACAGCGTGCCGAACGCCAGCGACGACTTGCCCGACCCGGACACGCCGGTGAACGCCACCAGCGCGTCGCGGGGGATCGCGGCGTCCACGCCGCGCAGGTTGTGCTCGCGGGCGCCGCGCACCCGCACGAACGGGTCGTCGGCGGCCTGCATGATCAGCACACTACCGGCCCGCCGCCGCGCGCCGTCGCGCGCCGTCGCGCCGGGGCCGCAGGTCAGGGGCGGCGGCCGACCCCGCCGAACACCAGGAACCGCTCGGGGTCCGTCACCTCGTCGCCGTCGTCGGGACGCCACAGCGGCACGTACACCAGGCCCGGGTCCAGCAGGTCCCAGCCGTCGAAGAAGCGCAGGATCTCCGCGTGCGACCGCGACACCGCCGGGGACGTCGCCCGGTCGTACAGCTTGCCGATCGCGGCGGTCTTGCCCGGCTGCGCCTCGTGGGTGAGGTGGGACAGCACCAGGTGGCTGCCCGGCGCGCCCGCCTCGCGCAGCGCCGCGGCGATCCCGGCCGGGTCCTCGTCGTCCTTCACCAGGTGCAGGGCCGCGACGAGCAGGAACGCCACCGGCTTGGACAGGTCGACGACCCGGTTCAGCTCGGCGTGCTCCAGGATCTCCGCGGGCCGGCGCATGTCCGCCTGGACGACGGTGGCGCGGTCGTTGCCCGCCAGGATCGACCGGCTGTGCGCGACGGCCACGTCGTCGTTGTCGACGTACACCACCCGGGCGTCCGGATTGACACTCTGTGCGACCTCGTGCACGTTGCCCTGTGTGGGGATCCCCGACCCGATGTCGACGAACTGGTCGACGCCGGCCCGCGCCGCCGCGCGGACCGCGCGGCGCAGGAACGCCCGGTTCGCGTGCGCCAGTTCCCGCGCCCGCGGCTCGATCCGCAGCAGCCCGGTCGCGAGGTCACGATCGGACGCGAAATTGTGCCCTCCGCCGAGCAGGAAGTCGTACACCCGTGCGACGCTTGGCCTCTGATCGTCGACCTCGGGTGGGATCCACTCGGAGTCCATGCATCGTCTCCCTTTTCCGCCGAGGGGGCTCGTCCGCGGGGGATTCAGCGTAACGGCAATCACACCGCGACGACCCTGACGCAGCCGAGAGCGAAGGACCGATGTCAGAGCCATTCGCAGCGCACGCCGGCCCGGTGACCGTCCTGCTGACCCCGGACGGCGAGGTCACCGCCTGCGGCGACGGCGCGGCGCGCCTGTTCGGCTGCCCGGCGGCGGCGGCCGTGGGCGCGCGGCTGCCCGAACTCCTCGGGGCCGCGTCCGCCGAACCGCTCGAGGCGGCGCTCAAGCAGGCCGCGGCGGGCCGGCCGTGGCGCGGGACGCTGCCGCTCGCCGGCGGGCCGCTGGAGGTGTCGTGCGACCCGATGGCGGCCGGTTCCGGCCGCACCCTGGTGGCGCTGACCGTCGCGCCGCCCTGGGCGGCCGGGCTGGAGCTGCTGAACGAGGCCGGCCGCCGGATCGGCTCCACCCTGGACCTGCACCGCACCGCCGCGGAGATCGTCGGGGTGACGGTGCCGCGGTTCGCCGACGCGGGCGCCATCTACGTCCTGGAGTCGCTGCTGGCCGACGGGCGGCCCGCCCCGCCCGCCGGCGGCGCGGGCGGCGCGCACGGACCGGCGGTGGTGCGGCGGCTCGCGATCGCCTTCGCCGAGGACGACCCGAGCGGCTGGGCTCGCGAGTTCCCCGTCAACGAGGTCATCGTCTACCCGCCCGACACCCCCTACGCCCAGTGCGTCGGCGGCGCCCGGATGGTCGAGTTCGGCAGCGACGCCATCCCGGACGCGATCGCGCACCGCACCGGCCCGGCCATGGACGGGCTCCTCGACCACGTGTCGCTGCTGGCGGTGCCGCTGGTGGCGCGGGGACGGGTGCTGGGGTTCGCGGTGTTCAGCCGCAAGCGCGGCCGGCCGCCGTTCGCGCCCGCCGACACCGCGCTCGCCGCCGAGCTGGCGGCGCGGGCCGCGACGTGCGTCGACAACGCCTGCCTGTACCGGCGCGAGCACCGCACGGTGACCGCGCTGCAGGCGACCCTGAAGCCGGGCCGCGTCACCGTCCCCGCCGGGCTGGAGATCGCGCACCGGTACGTGCCGGCGGGCGGCGACGTCGGCGGCGACTGGTACGACGTCGTCCCGCTGCCGGACGAGCGGGTCGCGATCGTGATCGGCGACTCGGTCGGGCACGGGGTGACCGCGGCCGCCGCGATGGGCCAGCTGCGGATCGCCGCGCACACCCTGGCGGGCGGCGGGCTGCCGCCCGCCGAGGTGCTGACCCGGCTCGACACGATCGCGCAGGGCCTGGACGCCGCGCAGTTCGCCACCTGCCTGTGCCTGGTCTGCGACCCGGCGACGATGCGCTGCGAGCTGGCGTGCGCCGGGCATCCGCCGCCGCTGCTGGCCCTCGCCGACGGGACGGCCCGGCACTTCGCCGTCCCGCACGGGCTGCCGCTCGGGGTGTCGGACCCGGCGCACCCGCCCGAGTACGAGCAGCTCTCCGCGGTCATCCCGGCGGGCGCGACCCTCGCGTTCTACACCGATGGGCTGGTGGAGAGCCGGATGCGCAACGTCGACGAGGGCATCGCCCGGCTGGCGTCCGCGCTCGTCGCCTCGCGGTCGGAGTCGCTGGAGGCCACCGCGGACGGTGTCCTGCCCCTGCTGCCCGACCAGCAGGGCCACGACGACATCGCCCTCCTCCTGGTCCGCGCCGCCGCCCCCGAGAGCGCGAACCGCTGACCCGGCCGGCCGACCCCGCCGGCTGGCCGGGCCGGCGGCCGCTACAGGCCGGGGATCAGGTGGTTGCGGAAGGCGTCGACGAAGTACTCGTGGTCGCGGCGCACGACCTCGGCGTAGCCGGTGCCGAACGCGACCATGTCCTCGACGAACGCCGACTCGTCGGCGCCGATCACCGCGTTGATGGCGTCCTCGACCTGGAACCCGACCAGGGTGTGGTCGGAGTCGGTGTCGGACACGCAGTGCACCTTCGCGGTGGCGCGGCCGAGGTCGTCCAGGACCGACAGCATGTCCTCCGGCTCGGTGAGCCCGCCCCAGTCCAGGTCCTCCTCGTAGGGCGACAGCTCCTGCACCACGTAGCCGACCCCGTCGATCTGGGTGTAGCCGAGCCACGGGTCGGTGTTGGCCTGCAGCGCCCGCCGCGACACCGCCGTGCGGTGCCCGTGGTGCTGGAAGTACTCGCGGATGCGCGCGTCGTCGACGACCCGGCTCGGCGCGGCGACGTTGCCCTGCTTCATCGACAGGATGACGTCGTTCTCCAGCGCCTGCGTGTTGCCCTCCACCAGGATGTTGTACGCCGACAGCCCCGCCGACCCGATCCCGAAGCCGGACGCGCCGACGATGTCCTTCACCTGGTAGGTGAGGCTGCCGAACCGCTTCTCCGACGGGATGGTGCGCAGGTAGTCCTGGTAGGCGGCCTCGACCTTGGCGCGCTCGGCGCCGTCCAGGCGGCGGACGCCGGCGCGGTCGCGGAACCGGCGGTCCGGGCCCTCCACGACCGTCATGCCGTCCAGCAGCCCGATCCGGGTGCCGCCCATCGCCTCGATCAGCACGTCCCGCACGTAGCCGTCGGAGTTGTCGAGGGTCAGCGCGAACTTCTCGTCGCCCTCGTGGGCGGCGAACAGGCGGACCTGGTCGACGTAGGCGCGCACGTAGGTCTCGATGAGCCGCCGGATGTCGGCGTCGGAGATCGCCTTCTGCCAGGCCAGCAGCGCCAGGCTCGCCACGAGCCGCTTGACGTCCCAGGTGAAGTGCCCGACGTAGGCCTCGTCGAAGTCGTTGACGTCGAAGACGAACACGCCGTCGTCGTTCATGTAGGTGCCGAAGTTCTGCGCGTGCAGGTCGCCCTGGATCCACACCCGGCTCGTCCGCTCGTCGGCCCACCGGTCGTCGTCGTGCTGGACGTCGGCGTAGAACAGGCAGGCGCTGCCGCGGTAGAACGCGAACGGGTCGGAGGCCATCTTGCGGAACCGGCGGCGGAACTCGGCGGGGCTGCGCTCCATGAGGTCCGAGAACGCCTGGACCAGCACGTCCACGATCTGCGCCTGCCGCTCCTTGGGATCGCGCCCGTGCAGTTCCCCGATGACGCTCGCCATGCTCTCTCCCTCGATGATCACCAGATCCCCGCCGCTTCCGGGGGATTCGGCGATCATTCTGCCGAATCCGCCCCCGCCCGGGCGGTGAACAGCGGGAGAAGTGCCGGTTCCGACCGCAACAGGCCGAGCGCGGTCTCGGCGTGGCCGGGGACGTAGCCGTTGCCGATCAGCATGGTCACGTCGGCGGCCAGGCCCTCGGCGCCGAGCGCGGCGGCGGAGAACGACGTCGCCATCGAGAAGAACACCACGGTCCCGCCGGGCGCGGTGGCGAGGATCGCGCCGTGCTCGCAGCCCGGCACGTCCACGCACACCACGGTGACGTCGGCGGGCTCGCCGATCGCGGCGGCGACCGCGACCGGGTCGCGGGCGTCGGCGCGCACCACGGCGTCAGCCAGGCCGGTCGCGGCCAGCCGTTCCTCCTCCTCCGCGGTGGGGACGAGGCCGATGGTGCGGGACGCGCCCGCGCGGCGCGCCGCCGCCAGCGACAGCGAGCCGCTCTTGCCGGCGCCGCCCAGCACCGCCACGACCGGGCGTTCGCGGGCCGCGACGACCCGCTCGGTGAGCGCGGGCGCGCCGCACACGTCCATCACGGCCAGCGCGACCGGCACGGGAAGGTCGCTGGGCAGGACGGCGGCGATGGAGCGGGCGAACAGGATCGCGTGGCCGTCGGCCGGGACCTGCTCGGACCGGCCGTCCCAGCGGGCCAGTCCGTCGGTGACCGCGAGCGGGGTCAGGGTCAGCGAGACGAGGGTGGCGACGCGGTCGCCGGGCTCCAGCCCGAGCGGGGAGTCCGGGCCGACCTCCTCGACGGTGCCGACGAGCATCCCGCCCGAGCCGGTGACCGGGTTGTGCATCTTGCCGCGCTCGCCGATGATCCGCAGCACCTCGGCGCGGATGGCGTCGGGGTCGCCGCCGTGCGCGGTGTGCAGCTGCCGGTAGGACGCGGCGTCCAGGTTGAGGCGCTCCACCCGGACGCGGACCTCGTCGGGGCGGATCGCCGGATCGGTGTCCAGCCGCGCCGCCGCCTGCGGCAGCACGCCCGCCGGCTCCAGCACCCGGTGCAGCCCCACCGCGGTCCCCGCTCCCGCCGCCGTCCCGGTTCCGCTCATCCCCGCGCCCCTTCGCAACGTCCGTGTCCCGTGTGATCCATGGTGATGCCCCGGAAGATATACCGAGTACCTCTGGTTTCAGTGGAAGTCTTCCCGTAACGTCGGCTCCATACAAGACTTTTATGCGATCGATGTGACGCGAGGAGGCGGTCGACGATGACCACTGCCCTGCATCCGGACCCGGACGCGGCCGTCCGCGGCGCCGCGGCCCACCGGGACGCGGCGCGCCAGCCCTACGCCTACCGGCGCCGGCCGCTGGAGGAGCCCGACTGGCGGCGGCTGCCCGGCTGGAAGGACGTCACGGACGCGGAGTGGGAGTCGGCGCAGTGGCAGCGCTCGCACTGCGTGAAGAACATCCGCCAGCTCCGCGCGGTCATGGGCGATCTGCTGGACGAGTCGTTCTACGCCGACCTGGAGCGCGACCAGGCGGAGCGGGCGACGATGTCGATGCTGCTGCCGCCGCAGATGCTCAACACGATGGACACCTCGTCCACCGAGGCCTTCTACGCCGACCCGGTGCGCCGGTACATGCTCCCGGTGTTCAGCGACCGGCGCACCGACTGGCCGTCGCATCCCTACGCCACCCGCGACTCGCTGCACGAGGCGGAGATGTGGGCCGTCGAGGGGCTGACCCACCGCTACCCCACCAAGGTGCTGGCCGAGCTACTGCCGACCTGCCCGCAGTACTGCGGGCACTGCACCCGGATGGACCTGGTCGGCAACTCCACGCCGAACGTCGACAAGCACAAGTTCACGATCCGGCCGCCGGACCGGCACGAGGCCATGCTCGACTACCTGCGCCGCACGCCCGGCGTCCGCGACGTCGTGGTGTCCGGCGGCGACGTGGCGAACCTGCCCTGGCCGCGGCTGGAGTCGTTCGTCGACGCGCTGCTGGACATCGACAACATCCGCGACATCCGCCTGGCCAGCAAGGCGCTGATGGGCCTGCCGCAGCACTGGCTGCAGGACGAGGTCCGCGCCGGGATGGAGCGGCTGGCAACCAAGGCGCAGGAGCGCGGCGCGCAGATCGCGATCCACACCCACGTCAACGCCGCCGGGTCGGTGACGCCGCTGGTCGCCAAGGCGGCGCGGGCGATGCTCGACACCGGCATCCGCGACGTCCGCAACCAGGGGGTGCTGCTGCGCGGCGTCAACGACTCCCCCGACGCGCTGCTCGACCTGTCGTTCGCGCTGCTCGACGAGGCCGGCATCATGCCGTACTACCTCTACATGTGCGACATGATCCCCAACAGCGAGCACTGGCGGCTCGCGGTCTGGGAGGCGCAGGAGCTGCAGCACGCCATCATGGGCTACCTGCCCGGCTTCGCGACCCCGCGCATCGTGTGCGACGTCCCCTACGTGGGCAAGCGGTGGGTGCACCAGCTGGCGGACTACGACCGCGAGCGCGGCGTGTCCTACTGGACGAAGAACTACCGCACCGGGCTGGAGCTGTCCGATCCGGACGCGCTGACGCGCCAGTACGAGTACTACGATCCGATCTACACGCTGCCCGATCGCGGCCAGGAGTGGTGGCGGGAGCGGGCCGAAGCGGCGTGACCGCCCCGCGCCTTTACATTGTAGATCTGTTCCGGGGGCGATCGGGCGGAATATCCTCGGACGGGTGAACTCCGAGCCGACGTCCCGTTTCCCGGTCGGCGCCGCCGCGGCGGTGGCCGACCTGGAGGACGACCCGCATCCCCTGCTGGCCCGCCTGCGCGCCGCCGAGCCCGTCTCCTGGCTGCCCGCCCTCGGCGGCTGGCTGGTCACCTCGCGGGACCTGGCGCAGCGGGTGATGCGGGACGCGGCGGCCTTCACCGTCGACGACCCGCGCTTCTCCACCGCGCGGGTCGTCGGGCCGAGCATGCTGTCGCTGGACGGGCCCGTCCACACCCGGCACCGCGACCCGTTCGCCCGGCCGTTCCGGCCCGCGCGGACCCGCGAGCGGTTCACCGCGTTCGTCGAGGCCGAGGTCGCGCGGCTGGTCGGCGGGCTCGCGCCGGCCGGGCGCGCGGAGCTGCGCGGCGAGCTGGCCGGTCCGCGCGCCGTCGCGGTCGGCGCCGAGGCGCTCGGCCTGGAGGGCGTCGACGCCGCGACCATCCGGTCCTGGTACGGGGCGTTCGTCGAGGCCGTGTCCGCCATCACCGCCGGCGAGGACGCGCCCGCCCGCGCGGACGAGGCGTACGCGCTGCTGCGCGCGGCCGTCGAGAAGGCGATCACCGAGAAGGCGGTCACCGCGGACGCCCCCGGGTCGCTGCTGGCGGAGGCCGCCGCGGACGGGGCGGGCCTGACCACCGCCGAGGTCGTGGCGAACGCGGCGATCCTGATGTTCGGCGGCATCGACACCACCGAGGGGATGATCGCCAACACGGTGCTGCACCTGCTGGGCCACCCCGGCCAGCTCCGGCTCGTCCTGGACGACCCCGGCCTGCTGCCCGCCGCGATCGAGGAGTCGCTGCGGCTGGAGCCGTCGGCGTCGGTCGTCGACCGCTACGCCACCCGCGACACCGCCCTCGGCGGCGTCACGGTGCGCGCGGGCGACCTGGTGCGCGTGTCGATCGCGGGCGCCAACCGCGACCCCGCCGTGTTCCCCGACCCCGACCGGTTCGACGTGCGGCGCGCCAACGCCGGCGAGCACCTGGCGTTCGCGCACGGTCCGCACTTCTGCTTCGGCGCCCATCTGGCCAGGCTGGAGGCCCGTACCGCGGTCGCCGCGCTGCTGGAGCTGCCCGGCCTCCGGCTCGACCCGTCCCGCCCGGCGCGCGCGCACGGGCTGGTCTTCCGCAAGCCGCCGCACCTGCACGTCCTCTGGGACCGATAGCGGCCGCACGGGCGCGGGCGCGGCGGGCCGGAACGGCGCCCGTTTTATGGGAGCATTCCGCTCATGATCGTGGAACGCCAGGTCGAGCTGCGCTTCGGGCTCGAGAGCCGGGAAGCCGGGACGCACACCAACCTGTCCGCCGTGCGCCAGGACGGCCGCTGCCTGTGGGTGGCGGGCGACGAGACCGCCACCATCGAGCGGCTCACCGCGACGCTCGACGGCGACGGGCTCGTCACCGGCTACGAGGGGCACACCACGGTCGCGCTCGCCGACCTGGTCGACCTGCCCGCCGGCCCCGGCGAGGAGGCCGACATCGAGGGCCTGGCGCGCGGCAACGGATGGCTGTGGGCGATCGGCTCGCACAGCCTCAAGCGCAAGAAGATCAAGCCGGGCCAGTCCGGGGCGAAGGCCCGCAAGCGGCTGGCGTCGGTGGTGCGCGAGGACAACCGCTTCGTGCTCGCCCGCCTCCCGCTGGCCGCCGGCGCGGACGGGCTGCCCGAGGTCGTCCGCGAGGACGGCGACCGCACCGCCGCCGTGCTCGGGCTGCACGGCGACTCCGTCACCGACCTGCTCGCGGACGACCCGCACCTGGCGCCGTTCCTGTCGATCCCCAGCAAGGACAACGGCATCGACATCGAGGGGATCGCCGCGCACCGCGACCGGCTCTACATCGGGCTGCGCGGGCCGGTGCTGCGCGGCTGGGCCGTGCTGGTGGAGATCCGGCCGGGCACCGACCCCGACGACCCGCGCCGGCTGCGGCCGCTGCCGGTCGGCGACGGCAAGGCCCTGTACCGCACGCACTTCCTGGACCTCGGCGGGCTCGGCATCCGCGACCTGTGCCCGCAGGGCGACGACCTGCTGATCCTGACCGGCCCGAGCATGGACCTGGACGGCCCGGTGCGGGTGCACCGCTGGCCGGGGATCGCCGAGGTCGACGCCCCCGAGGTCGTCCCCGCCGAGGACCTGCCCCGCGTCGGCGACCTGCCCTACGGCGACGGCGACGACCACCCCGAGGGCCTCGCCGTCCTGGACGGCCTGCACGGGGAGGGCACCCGGCTGATGGTCGTGTACGACAGCCCGTCGTCCAAGCGGCTCACCGCGGGCGGCGGCGTGCTCGCCGACGTCGTCAGGCTCCCCGAGTAAGCGCTCGCTTTTCGGATCTGCTTGGATGGTGCCCGCAACCTGCGGGAACCGGAAGGGCGAGGCTGAGCATGATCGAGTGGTCCGAGGAAGACCTGATGATCCGGGACGCCGTGCGCGGCTGGATCGACGCGGAGGTCCGGCCGAACCTGGACGCCCTGGACTCCGGCGAGCTGCCGCCCTACGACCTGCTCCGGAGCCTGTACAAGACGTTCGGGATGGACGAGATGGCGCGCTCGTCCTTCCAGGCCCGGATCGCCAGGGAGCGCGAGGCCGGCGGGGACGGGGACGCGGCGAAGAAGGACTCCGACGGCCCCGGCGGCGGCAACGCGGCGATGACGATGCTGCCGGTCATCGAGCTGTGCAAGGTCGCCCCCGGCATGGTCTCGGCGATGGGCGTCGGCCTCGGGCTCGCCGCCGGGACGATCATGAAGCGGGGCACCCCCGACCAGAAGGAGCGCTGGGCGCTGCCCCTGCTCACCATGGAGAAGGTCGGCGCCTGGGCCATCACCGAGCCGAACTCGGGGTCCGACGCGTTCGGCGGCATGCAGGCCACCGCGAGGAAGGTCGGCGACGAGTACGTCATCAACGGCAGCAAGACCTTCATCACCAACGGCCCCTACGCCGACACGATCGTCTTCTACTGCAAGCTCGACGACGGCCGCGAGCCCCGCGACCGCGAGATCCTCACGTTCGTCCTCGACCGCGGCATGGAGGGCCTGGAGCAGAGCAAACCGCTGCGCAAGATGGGCCTGCACTCCTCCCCCACCGGCGAGCTGTTCCTCAACGACGTGCGCGCCGGCGCCGACCGGCTCCTGTCGTCCGGCTCGCAGGGCGGCAAGGAGTCGGCGAAGCAGAACTTCGTCACCGAGCGCGCCGGCGTCGCCGCGATGGCCCTCGGCGTCATCGAGGAGTGCCTGAAGCTGTCGGTCGAGTACGCCAAGACCCGCGAGCTGTGGGGGCAGCGGATCGGCGACTTCCAGCTCATCCAGCTCAAGCTCGCCAAGATGGAGGTCGCCCGCCTCAACGTGCAGAACCTGGTGTTCCGCCACGTGGAGATGCAGCGCTCCGGCCGCACCCCGACGCTCGCCGAGGCGTCGGCGATGAAGCTGTACGCCGCGCAGGCCGCCAGCGAGGTCGCGCAGGAGGCGGTGCAGCTGTTCGGCGGCAACGGCTACATGAGCGAGTACC
This sequence comes from Spirillospora sp. NPDC046719, assembly GCF_040645715.1. Classification (NCBI taxonomy): domain Bacteria; kingdom Bacillati; phylum Actinomycetota; class Actinomycetes; order Streptosporangiales; family Thermomonosporaceae; genus Spirillospora; species Spirillospora sp. NPDC046719. Next base: position 12,940 of record NZ_JBEYYT010000159.1, read on the forward strand.
GGGTCGAGCAGCTGGCCCGCGACGCCAAGTCCTTCCAGATCTACGCCGGCACCGACGAGATCCAGGTGACCCACATCGCGCGGGACCTGCTCTCCCGCTGACCCGGCACGGCACCGGGGAACCCGCGGAGGGGCACCGCGGGAACTCCGCGGAACGTTCCCGAACTTCCGGCGGCTTCCAGGCATCGAAGAGGTGGAGGGCGGGTGAGGGCGATCGCCCGCCCTCCGCCTGACGGCCATTCTGGACAGCCGACGACGGGGACTGGATACTCACAGCCATGGACGGTCAGCCCTCTTACCCGGTGCGAGCGTCCGACACCGAGCGGGACCGGGTGCTGCGCGTCCTCAGCGAGCGCGTGTCCGAGGGCCGGATGTCGCACGAGACGTTCGAACGCCGCGTCGACCAGGTGCTGCAGGCGCGCAGCCGCGCCGAGCTGGACGACATCGTGCACGACCTGCCCCCCACGAGCCGCGTCGTCGGCCGGCTGACCGGCCTGGTCGCGACCGTCTCGCAGGTGACCGCGCGGATCGAGGCGGCGTGGCGGGGCCCCCGGCTGCCGCGCTTCGTGCTGCCGCCGGCCGGGTCGTCCCGGATCGTGGTCGGCCGCGCCCCCGCCTGCCAGTTCGTGCTGACGGACCTGACCGTCTCCCGCTTCCACGCCGAGCTGTACCAGGCCGAGGAGGGCTGGATGGTCTCCGACCTGGGCTCGATGAACGGCACCCGGGTGAACGGCTGGCGGCTCACCGGCCCGGCCCGCGTCCGGCCCGGCGACGAGATCGGGTTCGGCAACGTCGGTTTCATCGTCGCCGCCCCCTGACGCGTCCCTGACGCGCCCGCTCGACTCCCCGCCCTGACCCTCGCCGGCCCTCCCGGCGCCCCGTCGCGCCCTCCTCCGTGACCTCCTCCGTGCCCTTCTCCGGGCCGCCCGCGCGGCCGCCCGCCCGGAACCGGCCGTCGCAGGGTCTTGACGTATTCGTTAAGAGTCCTTACTTTCTCCTCCAAGTTAGGAAACCTTCTTAACTCCGAGGAGCCGCCGTGACCGCGCCCGTCCCCGGGACCCCGAGCCTGCTGCGCGCCATCAACGACCGCGCCGCGCTGGAGGCGCTGCTCGCCCGCGGCCCGCTCACCCGCCCGCAGATCTCCGACCTCACCGGCATCTCCAAGCCGACCGCCTCGCAGCTGCTCGCCCGGCTCGAGGAGGCCGGCCTCGTCGTGCGGGACGGCCTGCGCGAGGGGCTCCCCGGCCGGACCGCCGAGCTGTACCGCGTCAACGGGGCCGCCGCCCACGTGGCCGGCGCCGACGTCACCCCGGCCCGCATCAGGGTCAGCGTCGCCGACCTGACCGGGACGGTCGTCGGCGAGCACACCCTCCCCACCCCCGCCCGCACCGGCGTCGACGTCGTCGCCCGGATGGCGGAGGCCCTCGACAAGGCCGCCGCCGCGGCCGGGCTCGCCCGCACCGCGCTTAACCGGGCCGTCATCGGCATCCAGGGCGCGATCGACCCGTCCACCGGGCGACTCGGCTACGCCGCGCACATCCCCGGCTGGCACATCCCCGACCTCGTCGACACCCTCGCCGGCGGCCTCGGCGTCCGGATCGCCATCGAGAACGACGTCAACCTCGCCGCGCTCGCCGAGCGCGCCGGCGGGCAGGCCGCCGGGACCCGCGACTTCGTGCTGCTGTGGGTCGCCGACGGCGTCGGCATGGCCGTCGTGCTGGACGGCGCGCTCCACCGCGGCGCGACCGGCGGCGCCGGCGAGATCGGCTACGCGCCCGCGGTCGGCGCCCCGCTGATGCGCGACGTGCGCCGCACCCACACCGGCGGCGTGCACAGCCTCACCGGCGGCGCGGCCGTGCTGAAGCTGATGCGCGAGCACGGGTTCCGCGGCCGGGACGCGGCGACCGCGCTCGGCCGCGCCGCCGCCGAGGTCGGCGACGGCCGCGCGGGGACGCGCACCGCCGCCGACGCCGGGGCCCGCGCCGAACGCGCGCTGACCGAGCTGGCGACCCGGCTCGGCGCCACCCTCGCCACCGTCGTCGCCGTCCTCGACCCGGCCCTGGTCGTGCTCACCGGCGACGTCCTGCGCGCCGGCGGCGAGCCGCTGCGCGCCCGCGTCCGGCAGCACCTGCACAGCCTGACGATCCCGCGCCCCGAGGTCCGGCTCAGCTCCCTGCGGGGCAACCCGGTCCTCGCCGGCGCGCTGCAACTGGCCCTCCAGGAGACCCGCGACGAGGTGTTCTCCACCACCGTCCCTGAACCGCCCCGTTCCTGAACCGTCCCCTCTCCGAACCGCCCTGTCCCCGGACCGACCGCACCCATCCCACCCCACTCCCCCACAGCGGACGGCGGCACCGGCCGTCCCTCCCCCGAAGGAGAACCGGAGTGCGCACATCGACAACGCGCCGGCTCGCCGCGGCCCTGGCCGCCGCCGGGCTCGGCCTCACGGCCTGTACGGCCGGCGGCAACGGCGGCCAGTCCGGCGGCCCGAAGGTCGGGGAGAAGCAGACCATCGAGGTCTGGCACGGCTGGAGCGCCCCGCACGAGGTGAAGGCCTTCCAGGACGCCGTCGCGGGCTTCCACAAGCTGCACCCGAACATCACCGTCAAGCTCGTCAAGGACCAGACCGACGACCGCATCACCAACGCCATCCGCGGCGGCAACCCGCCCGACGTCGTGTCGTCGTTCACCACCGACAGCGTCGGGCAGTGGTGCCAGAGCGGCGCCTGGCAGGACCTGTCCGGCGACATCGCCGGGTCCAGGCTCGACATGAACCAGTTCCCCAAGCCGGTCCAGCAGTACACGCAGTACAAGGGCCGCCGGTGCGCGATGCCGCTGCTCGCCGACGCCTACGGGCTCTACTACAACAAGGCCCTGATGAAGGGCGAGCAGCCGCCGCGCACGTTCTCCGAGCTGACCGCGCTGGCCAAGAAGCTCACCGTCCGCAACCCCGACGGGAGCATCAAGGTCGCCGGGTTCATGCCGTCGGCGCAGTACTACGAGCACCAGGTGCAGCACCTCGCCACCCAGTTCGGCGCGAAGTGGCTCACCCCCGACGGGCGCGCCGCCTTCGCCGCCGACCCCGCCGTCAAGGCGTACCTGCAGTGGGACAAGAGCCTCATCGACTGGTACGGCTACGACAATGTCAAGAAGTTCCTGCACTCGATGGGCCAGGAGTTCGAGTCGTCCAACCCGTTCGAGAAGGGCAAGGTCGCCATGGCCGTCGACGGCGAGTGGCGCACCAAGTTCATGCAGGAGGAGGCGCCGAAGGTCGACTACGGGACGGCGCCCGCGCCCGTCCCCGACGGGCAGGACGCCCGCTACGGCAGCGGATTCGTCACCGGCACCGTCATCGGCATCCCGCGCGGCGCCAAGCACCGCGCCGCCGCGTGGGAGTTCATCCGCTACCTGACCACCGACACCGGCGCGCTCGTCACCTTCGCCAACGCGCTCGGCAACGTCCCCACCACGATCGCCTCGCTGTCCTCGCCGGACCTGAGCCTGCCGCCGCAGTTCAGGACGTTCCTCGACATCTTCAAGAACCCCGCGAGCGCCACGACGCCGCCCACCCCGAACGGCAACGACTACGTCGTGAAGTTCCAGCAGTTCGTCCAGGACCAGTGGGAGCCGGGCAAGGCCGGCGACCTCGGCAGGGCGCTCACCGGCCTCGACGGGAAGGTCGACGCGTCGCTGAAGCTGGCCGGGGGCTGACGCCGTGGCCTCCGGCTCGCTGCGCCTGCCCCTGCGGCGCGGCCGGCTCGGGACGGCGTCCCGGGCCGGCCGCCGGCGGCGGCTGCGGGTGCTGGCGTTCCTGTCGCCGTGGCTGGCCGGGTTCGGGCTGTTCTTCGCCTACCCGCTCGCCGCGACCGTCTACTTCTCCTTCACCCGCTACAACCTGTTCACCCTGAAGTACGTCGGGCTGGACAACTACCGCTACCTGCTGCACGACGGCGACGCCTGGGCGGCGATGCGCAACACGCTGTGGCTGGTCGCGGTGCTCGTCCCGCTCCGGGTGCTGTTCGGGCTCGGCGTCGCGCAGCTCCTCACCCGGATCAGGCGGGGCGGCAACCTGCTGCGGGCGGTGTTCTACGTCCCGTACCTGATCCCGCCGGTGTCGGCGACCGTGGCGTTCGTGTTCGTGCTGAACCCCGGCACCGGCCCGTTCCCGGTGATCGCCCGCCATCTCGGGTTCTCGCTGCCGGACTTCTTCAACGACTCCGCGTGGGCCAAGCCCGGCCTGTCGCTGCTCGGGCTGTGGGCGGTCGGCGACGTCATGATCATCCTGCTGGCGGCGCTGCTGAACGTGCCCCGGTCGCTGTACGAGGCGGCCGCCATCGACGGCGCCGGCGCCTGGGCGCGGTTCCGGCACATCACGCTGCCGACCGTCTCGCCCGTCCTGGCGTTCGCCGCCGTCACCGGCGTGATCGAGACGCTGCAGTACTTCACGCAGGCCATGGTCGCCGGGAAGGTCGCGGCCGGGCAGGCCGACCTGCCCGGCACCCAGTTCGCGCCCGGCTACCCCGACGGGTCGACGCTGACGTTCCCGCAGTGGCTCTACGACGAGGGGTTCCGGCAGTTCAACATGGGCTACGCGTGCGTCCTGGCGCTGGTCATGTTCGTCATCGCGATGGCGTTCACGCTCCTCCTGCTGCGTCGATTCCGCGCGTTCGCCGGAGAGGAGGCGCAGTGACCGCCACGACGGGAGCCGTCCCGGCCCACGGCGGGCGGGGCCGCCGCACGCTGATGTGGATCGCCACGCACGCCGCCGCGATCGTCCTCGCGGTGATGTTCCTGGCGCCGCTGGCGTTCATGTTCCTCACCGCCGTGATGAGCGACTCGCAGGCGCTCAGCACCTCGCTGTGGCCGAGGGAATGGCACTTCGAGAACTTCCGCCGCGCCTTCAGCGGCGACATGGTGCGGTGGACGGTCAACAGCACCGTGTACGCGGCGCTGTCGACCGCGCTGATGCTGGTGTCCAGCGTCCCGGTCGCCTACGCGCTCGCCCGCTTCCGGTTCCGCGGCCGCAACCTCGCGCTCGTCGTGGTCATCTCGGCGATGATGCTGCCGCCGCAGGTGACGATGGTGCCGCTGTACATCGTGTGGTCCCGCTTCCACCTCACCGGGACGCTCTGGCCGCTGATCATCCCGCAGGCGTTCGGCGACGCGTTCTCCATCTTCCTGCTGCGCCAGTTCCTGGTGACGATCCCGCGCGAGTACGCCGACGCCGCGCGGGTCGATGGCTGCGGGGAGCTGCGCACGATGCTGCGGGTCGTGCTGCCCATGGCCAAGCCCGCGCTCGCGGCCGTCGCGCTGTTCCAGTTCTTCTACTGCTGGAACGACTACTACGGGCCGCTGGTGTACGCCAAGCCGGAGAACTGGACCCTCGCGATCGGCGTGGCGACGTTCCGCGCCGCGCACCACGTCGAGTGGAACCTCACGATGGCGGCGACGCTGCTGACCATCATGCCGGTGCTGGTGGTGTTCTTCCTCGCCCAGCGCGTGTTCATCCAGGGTGTGACGTTGACGGGAGTGAAGGGTTGAAGCTGACGGTCATCGGGGGCGGGTCCACCTACACCCCGGAGCTGGTCGACGGGATCGCCCGCGAGCGGGCGGCGCTGCCGATGTCGGAGCTGGTCCTCGCCGACCCGGACGCGCGGCGGCTGGAGCTCGTGGGCGGGCTCGCCGCGCGGATGCTGGCCCGCGCCGGCCACCCCGCGAAGGTCGTGACGACCGGCGACCTCGACGCGGCCGTGGACGGCGCCGCGGTCGTGCTGGTCCAGCTCCGGGTCGGCGGGCAGGCGGCCCGGCGGATCGACGAGACGCTGCCGCTGGAGTGCGGCTGCGTCGGGCAGGAGACCACCGGGGCGGGCGGGCTCGCCAAGGCGCTGCGCACCGTCCCGGTCGTGCTGGACATCGCCGAGCGCGTCGCCGCACGCGCCCCGGACGCGTGGATCATCGACTTCACCAACCCGGTCGGCATCGTCACCCGCGCGCTGCTGGACGCCGGGCACCGCGCCGTCGGGCTGTGCAACGTGGCCATCGGCGTGCAGCGCCGCGCCGCCGCGCTGCTGGACGCGGCGCCCGAGCGGATCGCGCTCGGCCACGCGGGCCTCAACCACCTGACCTGGGTGCGCTCGATCGCGCTGGACGGGCGCGACGTCCTGCCCGAGCTGCTGGACGGCCACGCCGAGGACCTGGCCGGGATGTCCGGGCTGCCCGCGCCGTTCGTGCGCCGGCTCGGCGCCGTCCCGTCCTACTACCTGCGCTACTTCTACGAGCACGACCGCGTCGTGCGCGAGCAGCGCGGCGCGCCGACGCGCGCGGAGGAGGTCGCCGCGCTGGAGCGCGACCTGCTCGCCATGTACGCCGACCCCGCCCTGGACACCAAGCCCGCGCGGCTGGAGGAGCGCGGCGGCGCCTACTACTCCGAGGCCGCCGTGCAGCTCGCCGTGTCGCTGCTCACCGGACGCGGCGACGCGCAGGTCGTCAACGTCCGCAACGGCGGCACGCTGCCGTTCCTGGACGACCGGGCCGTGATCGAGGTGCCCGCGCGGATCACCGCGTCCGGGCCGGTCCCGCTGCCCGTCCCGCCGCTCGAGCCGCTGTTCTCCGGGCTGGTCGCGCACGTGTCCGGCTACGAGGAGCTGGCGCTGGACGCGGCGCTGCGCGGCGGCGTCGACCGGGTCGCGGACGCGCT
>NZ_JBEYYT010000160.1:0-19393 GCF_040645715.1 Spirillospora sp. NPDC046719
CGGACGGCGACGCCGACCCCGACGGCTTCGCGGTCGGCTTGCCGGACGGGCTCGCCGTGCCGGACGGGCTCGCGGACGGGGAGGGCGTGGCCCCGCCCGCCGTGGGCTTGCCGTCGGTGTAGGCGAACACCTGCCGGAACTGGAGCTTCGCGGTCGTGCCGATCAGCCCCACGACGCGGCTCTGCCCCTCGCCGGGCACGTTCACCACGATGTTGTTGCTGCCCTGCTTGGCGACCTCGGCGTCGGACACGCCCAGACCGTTGACCCGCTGCGTCATGATCTTGACGGCCTGGTCCATCAGGTCCGCCGGCGGGTTCTTGCCCTTCTCGGTCTTGGCGGTGAGCGTGACGGTCGTCCCGCCCGCCAGGTCCAGGCCGAGTTTCGGCTTGGTCTGCCCCTGCAGGAGCGCGACGCCGGCCAGGATCGCGATCACCGCGAAGAGCGCGAAGAGCGTGCGCCCGGGCTTGGGAACGTTGCTAGGCGAGGCCACTGGTCGTTTTCTTCCCGTCCTTGAGTCGTTGCCGGAGGCGTGTCAGGCCTAGGGCTTCTCCCCGGCCTTGGCCTTCGCCTTGGGCTTGGACTCCTCGGCCTCGTCCTCGTCGCCGAGGTCCGCGTCCTCGACGCGGTCGGCGTCCTTGGACAGGTCCACCTCGGACGGCTCGTCCTTGGACAGGTCGACGCGCTCGTCGTCCTCGTCCGCCTCGAGCTCGTCGTCGTCGGCCTCGTCGTCCAGCTCCTCCGGCTCGTCGTCCTTGAGGACCTGCATGACGGCCTGCTTGACGAAGTGGACCTCGACGCCCGGCGCGATCTCCAGCAGGAGACCGTCGTCGTCGACGGAGACCACGGTGGCGCGGATGCCGCTGGTCGTCAGCACCCGGGCTCCGGGTTCCATGGCGCTCTGCATGTTCATCTGCTCCTTGCGCCGCTTGCTCTGCGGCCGGATGAGCAGGAAGTAGAACACCACGGGGACGGCGAGGAGCAGCAGCAGGTTGAAACCCCCGCTGCCGCCGGACGAAGCCGCCAAAATCATGTCGCTGCCCATTACTGGGGCATCCTTCCGATGTGGTTTGCCCAGCCTGTGACCGGATCGGCCACCCCATGGGGAACGCGGGCTGGAGACGGTGGAACCAAGTCCCGGAGTCTAGAGAGTACGCGAGACCCCGGCAACGACGTGACGATCCGCGACGCCGGGAAGTTCCCATCCCGTTACAACATGATCACTGTTCGGGCCGATCGGCGTCGTCGTCCACCTCGAACAGCGTACCGGCCATCGGCGACGAAGGCGGCTGCGCGACGCCGAGATGCGCCCACGCGGCGGGCGTCGCGATGCGCCCGCGGGGCGTCCTGGCCAGCAGGCCCTGCCGGACGAGGAACGGCTCGGCGACGACCTCGACCGTCTCGGGCTCCTCCCCCACCGACACCGCGAGCGTCGACAGCCCCACCGGCCCCCCGCCGAACTTGCGCAACAGGGACCCCAGGACGGCGCGGTCGAGCCGGTCCAGACCACGCTCGTCCACCTCGTAGAGTCGCAGGGCGGCCTCGGCCAGGTCACGCGTGATCACGCCGTCCGCGCGGACCTCGGCGTAGTCGCGGACGCGGCGGAGCAGCCGGTTGGCGATCCGGGGCGTCCCCCGCGACCTCCCGGCGACCTCGGCGGCGCCGTCGTCGGTGATCTCCACGTCCAGCAGCCGCGCCGACCGCCGGACGATCACCTCCAGCTCGGCGGGCTCGTAGAAGTCCATGTGCGCGACGAACCCGAACCGGTCGCGCAGCGGCCCCGGCAGCATGCCCGCCCGGGTCGTCGCGCCGACCAGCGTGAACGGCGCGATGTCCAGCGGGATCGCGGTCGCGCCCGGCCCCTTGCCCACGACGACGTCGACCCGGAAGTCCTCCATCGCCATGTAGAGCATCTCCTCGGCGGGCCGCGCCAGCCGGTGGATCTCGTCCAGGAACAGCACCTCGCCCTCGGCGAGGGTGGACAGCACCGCCGCGAGGTCCCCGGCGCGCTCGATCGCGGGCCCCGAGGAGATCCGCAGCGGCTGCCCCAGCTCCGCCGCGATGATCATGGCGAGGGTCGTCTTGCCGAGCCCCGGGCCGCCGGACAGCAGCACGTGGTCGGGCGTGCGGCCGCGCCGCAGCGCCCCGCGCAGCACCAGCGACAGCTGCTCGCGGACCCGCTCCTGCCCGACGAAGTCCTCGAGCCGCTTCGGCCGCAGCGCCGCCTCGATCACCTGCTCCTCGGCGCCGTCCGCGTCCGCCGAGACCAGCCGGTCCGCCTCGCCGCTCATCGCCTCGCCTCCGCTCGGCGGCGAACGGCCTTTCCACGCCGCCGCTCCCCTCGTCGCTCCGGTCGCAGGCTCCCCGCGTTCCTCGGCCCAGCAACGACGCGGCCGTTCGCGCGCATCACTTGGCGAGCTTCTTCAGCGCGGACTTCAGCAGCGCCGCGACCGGGGGCGCCTCGGCGCCGTCGAGGTCGGCGGCGACAGCATCGACGGCCGCGTCGGCGTCCTTGGCGGACCAGCCGAGGTTGATCAGGCCCATCTGGACCTGCGTGCGCCACGCCTCGGCCGCGGCGGGCGCCCGCACCTCCGCGGCGCCGTCGCCGACCGGGCCGCCGAGCCGGTCCTTCAGCTCCAGGACGATCCGCTGGGCGCCCTTCTTGCCGATCCCCGGCACCTTGGTCAGCGCGGTCAGGTCCTCGGCGGCGACGGCGCGGCGCAGCGCGTTCGGGGTGTGCACGGCGAGCATCGCCAGCGCGAGGCGGGGGCCGACGCCGCTGGCGGTCTGCAGCAGCTCGAAGACCGTCCGCTCGTCGTCGTCGGCGAACCCGAACAGGGTCAGCGAGTCCTCCCGGACGACCAGCGAGGTCGGCACCTTCGCCTGGTCGCCGACCCGCAGCCCGGCGAGGGTGGCGGGCGTGCACTGCACGGTCAGGCCGACGCCGTGCACGTCGATCACCGCGCCGTCCGGCCCGGCGGCGGCCACCTGGCCGCTGACGAAGGCGATCACTGGGCACTTCCTCCTCTGCTCGGGTCCTTCGGACGAGAGCCCCGGGGGGCCGGGGGGCCGCCCGCGGGGGCGGCGGCGTTCCGGGCGGCGAGCCGCTCGCGCTCGGCCCGCGCCAGGTCCTCGATCCGCGAGACGCGCGCCCGCGCCAGCCGCCGCTGCGCGCTCCCCCGCCACACGTGGCAGATGGCGAGGGCGAGCGCGTCGGCCGCGTCCGCGGGCTTCGGCGCCGTGTCGAGGTGCAGCAGGCGGGTCACCATCGCGGTCACCTGCGCCTTGTCGGCGCGGCCGTTGCCGGTGACGGCGGCCTTGGCCTCGCTCGGAGTGTGCAGGGCGACCGGCAGGCCGCGGCGGGCGGCGGCCAGCATCGCGATTCCGGCGGCCTGCGCGGTGCCCATCACGGTGCGGACGTTGTGCTGGGAGAACACCCGCTCGACGGCGACGGCGTCGGGGCGCAGCTCGTCCATCAGCGCCTCGATCCCCCGCTCGACGCCGAGGAGGCGCAGCGCGTGGTCCTCGTCGGCGTCGGTCCGCACCACCGACACGTGCACCAGGTGCAGCCGCCTGCCGGGCGCGCCCTCGACGACCCCGACCCCGCACCGGGTGAGGCCGGGGTCCACCCCCATCACCCGCACGGCCGCTCCTTCGATCATGTGTTCGGCCGAACACGCTACCAACTCAGGATGACATCGTTCACGTGCGGCGGGCGTGTCCCGCTAGAAGTAGTCGAGTGAGAACGGCGTGGCCGCGAACGCGGCGGAGAGCGCCCCCGCGTCCCCGCCGCCGAGCAGGCCGGCGCGGCGCAGGGTCGCCACCGGGACGCCGGCGTAGAGGGCGGACAGGCCCCGCACGTCCAGGCGGACGGCGGCGGGGTCCTCGCGGGAGCGTTCCAGGCGCCCCGCGCCGTCCTTGATCTCCAGGCGCCAGTGGCCGGAGTTCCCCGGCCGCTGGGGGTCGTCGATCTCCAGCGGGACCGCGGCGGCGACGCCCTCCGGGTACCCGCGCGCCTCGATCGCGGCGGGCGCGTCCACCACCCGCAGCATCCACTGGCTGCGCCGGACGATCTCCTTCTCCCGCTCCCCCGGCAGCCACAGGACCGGGTCCATGGGCGAGACGCAGGCCTTCACCGTGGGGGCCGTCGAGGAGCCGGACCCCACGATGGCCCAGAGCGCGCGCAGCGTCCGCTCGGAGGCGGCCACGGCTCGGATCACCTCCAGCGCCGCGTTCCCCTCCGCCCAGCGGTAGGCGAGGAACCCGTCCTCGGCCAGATAGCAGTACTCGTCGGAGGTGTCGAGGAACGCCGGCCACATGGACTCGTGCCAGCCGATCGGCCCGCAGTCCCCGGCGGACGCGTGGACGCGCCCGATCACCGCCGCGACCTCGGCCGCGTCGCCGGAACCGGCGCGGCGCACCGGCACCCGGTCGGCGGCGATGCCGCGCAGCGCCTCCGCCGGGATCTCGATCGTGTGCTGGGCGCCCGCGTGCTCCCAGCCGAGCGACCGGTAGATCCGCGTCGTCGCCGGGTACAGCATCGCCAGGGCGTGCCCGAAACCGGCGCAGCGTTCAAGGACCTCGGTCATCAGGCGGCGCCCGAGGCCCCGCCCGCGCTCCTCCGGCGCGACCGTGACCCCGCCGATGCCGCCCGTGGAGACGGCCCGGCCGTACCACCACTGGGTCATGTCGTGGATGCGGGCCGTCGCCACGATCCGGTCGCCGTCGAAGCCCGCGAACTGCCGCCCCGCCGCCAGCACCGGCGCGGTGCGGCGCAGCGTGGCCTCCCATTCGGCGTCCGGCAGCGCCCCGAAGGCGCGGGCGCGGATGTCGCGGGTGGCGGCCATCTCCTCAGTGGTGGCGAGCACGCGGATCTCCATGATCCCCGACCGTAGACCATCGCGCGGACCGCCCGGGAAGCCGAACGCCGCCGCGCCCTTCCGGGCGGCGGCGGCGTTCACGGCATGCGGCGCGGCTCAGGCGTCGATCTTCTCCATCACGTCGTCCGAGACGTCGAAGTTGGCGTAGACGTCCTGGACGTCGTCGGAGTCCTCCAGGGCGTCCAGCAGCCGGAAGACCTTCCTGGCGTTGTCCTCGTCCAGCGGGACGGTCACGCTCGGCAGGAACTTGCTCTCGGCCGACTCGTAGTCGATGCCGGCGTCCTGCAGGGCCTTGCGGACGGCGACGAGGTCGCCGGCCTCGCTGACGACCTCGAAGTTCTCGTCGTCGAGCTCGTTGACCTCCTCGGCGCCGGCGTCCAGGACGGCCATCATCAGGTCGTCCTCGGAGGTGCCCGCCTTCGGGACGATCACGACGCCCTTGCGGTTGAACATGTACGACACCGAGCCGGGGTCGGCGAGGGAGCCGCCGTTGCGGGTGAGGGCCACCCGGACCTCGGACGCGGCGCGGTTGCGGTTGTCGGTCAGGCACTCGATCAGCACGGCGACACCGCCGGGGGCGTAGCCCTCGTAGGTGATGTTCTGCCAGTCGGCGCCCCCGGCCTCCTCACCGGCGCCGCGCTTGCGCGCGCGCTCGATGTTGTCGTTGGGGACGGAGTTCTTCTTCGCCTTGTAGATGGCGTCATAGAGGGTGGGGTTGGCGTCGGGGTCGCCGCCGCCCGTGCGGGCCGCCACCTCGATGTTCTTGATCAGCTTGGCGAAGAGCTTGCCCCGCTTGGCGTCGAGGGCCGCCTTCTTGTGCTTGGTCGTCGCCCATTTGGAATGGCCGGACATTCAGTCAATCCTCCTTGCGCATCGCCCGGCGCACCAGATCGGCGAAGTAGTGGTGCACGCGGAAGTCGCCCGTCAGCTCCGGGTGGAAGGAGGTCGCCATGAGACGACCCTGGCGGACGGCGACGATCCTACCGGCGTTCGGCCCGCTCTCGGCGCGTCCGAGGACCTCGACGGCGTCGCCGACGGACTCCACCCAGGGCGCGCGGATGAAAACGGCGTGGTACGGCGTGTCCCCCATACCGGTCAGCGGGACGTCGGACTCGAAGGAGTCGACCTGCCGTCCGAAGGCGTTGCGCCGCACGGTCATGTCGATGCCGCCGACGGTCTCCTGCCCCGCCACGCCGTCCCTGATCCGGTCCGCCAGCATGATCATGCCGGCGCAGGACCCGTAGGCGGGCAGGCCCCCCTCGATCCGCTTGCGCAGCGGCTCCAGCAGCTCGAACGCGCGCGCCAGCCGCCACATGGTGGTGGACTCCCCGCCGGGCAGGACGAGCCCGTCGATCCGGTCGAGCTCCTCGGCGCGCCGCACGTTCAGGGTGCGCGCGCCGGCCTGCTCGAGGGCGCGGGCGTGCTCGCGCACGTCGCCCTGGAGGGCGAGGACGCCGATCGTCGGTACGGCAGCAGTCACGTGGGTGAACACCTCTCGGGGGTCGCGCTGGCGCGGTATGGGCAAAACCCTGGACGTTCCTTACAACGTGGCAGGGCGCGGTGGATCTTCCCCGGGGTGCTCCGGGCACCCTGGGGCGGGCTCGCGTGAGATCACGCGTGCTTGAAGCGGCGGAGCGGGAGCTCCAGCGGCAGGAAGCCGTCCTTGCCCCGGTCGGCGATGCCGCGGCCGAACATGTGGGCCGCGGCGAGGGCGAGCCCGAACTCCTCGTGGTCGAACGGGAGCGGGACGTCCGGGGCGCCCGCGTCGATGGCCCGCCAGAACGGGCGCTCCGCGGGGAGCCGCTCGCCCTGGTCGACGACGACGCCGTCCTCGGCGGTGACGAACACGTCGCGGCGCAGCTCGCCGGCGGTGTACCAGCGGAACCAGCAGCCGCGGATGACCGTGTGCAGGACGAGCACGCCGCAGGACGCGCCGGGCAGCGCGGCGGCGGCGGTGTCGGCGATCCGGCGGGCGTCGTCGTCCAGGCAGAACAGCCGCCGGTCGCACAGCAGCAGCGCCCGCTCGAACGCGCCGACGAACAGCTCGTCCTCGTAGGGCCAGAGCGCGAAGTCCAGGACCGTGTCGCCGGTCTCGGTGAGGGTGTCCGCCGGGTAGAGGCCGCGTGCGATCCGCGCGGCCGCGTCGGGGTCGGGCACGAGGCCCGGCCTGAACACCTCGGTGGGTTCACCCGCGCTCGCGCACGCCAGCGCGACGGACCAAGCCATGCTCTCCCCTCCCGCGGCCGGGCACCGCGCAGGGGCGCCCGGTCTCCGGGGGGCCCGCCCCGGCGACCCGGTCCCTCACCGGCCGCGCCGCAAGCGTAATCCCTCCGGCGCCGCGGCGGGGAGGGGGCCACCCGGCTGACCGCCCGGTCATCGGACCGGGCGGCCGGACCCGCGGTCGGCGCCCCGCCGGGGCGTTCACCAGCCGCGGTGGGCGAACTTCTGGTCCTCGCCGAGGGAGGCGACGTTGATGCCGACCATGGCGTCGCCGAGGCCCCGGGACACCTTGGCGATCACGCCGGGGTCGTCGTGGAAGGTGGTGGCCTTGACGATCGCCTCGGCGCGCTGGGCCGGGTTGCCGGACTTGAAGATCCCGGAGCCGACGAACACGCCCTCGGCGCCGAGCTGCATCATCATCGCGGCGTCGGCGGGCGTGGCGATGCCGCCGGCGGTGAACAGCACCACGGGCAGCTTGCCGGCCTGCGCGACCTCCTTGACCAGCTCGTACGGGGCCTGGAGCTCCTTGGCCGCGACGTACAGCTCGTCCTCGGGCAGCGACTGGAGCCGGCGGATCTCCTGCCGGATCTGCCGCATGTGCGTGGTGGCGTTGGAGACGTCGCCGGTACCGGCCTCGCCCTTGGAGCGGATCATCGCCGCGCCCTCGGTGATGCGGCGCAGCGCCTCGCCGAGGTTGGTGGCGCCGCAGACGAACGGGACGGTGAACGCCCACTTGTCGATGTGGTTCTCGTAGTCGGCCGGGGTGAGCACCTCGGACTCGTCGACGTAGTCGACGCCGAGGGCCTGCAGCACCTGGGCCTCGACGAAGTGGCCGATGCGGGCCTTGGCCATCACGGGGATGGACACGGCGGAGATGATGCCGTCGATCATGTCGGGGTCGCTCATCCGGGAGATGCCGCCCTCGGCGCGGATGTCGGCGGGCACCCGCTCCAGGGCCATCACCGCGACGGCGCCGGCGTCCTCTGCGATCTTCGCCTGCTCGGGGGTGACGACGTCCATGATCACGCCGCCCTTGAGCATCTCCGCCATGCCGCGCTTGACGCGGGCGGTGCCGGTCTCGGGCGCGTTCTCCGGGGCGGAATTCAAAGTGGACACGGGCATTCCTCACGTGCGCGGACGACAGGTCGCTCTCCATGATATTGCCTGCTAGCGGGGCTTTTCGACGCCCCTCCGGGGCAGGCCAATGGCCGGAAATTGGCCGTTGACCGGCCGCCTCCGGCGCTATGGAATGTGGGGCTTGCCGTCGTTCAGCAGGACGACCCAGACCTGTCCGCGCGCGAAGGTCATCGGCTTGCCGTCGGCGGTGGTGTAGGTGGTCCCGGCGGTCTCCGAGGGGCGCGACCACTTGGCGTCATAGGACTTCCCGTCGCGCAGCACGACGGCGCGGCCGGTGCCGGTCGTCTGGATGAGCGGGGTGTAGCTGCCGAGGAAGTCGTGGAACCGGGAGCGGGTCGTCTTCGCGTACTGGACGACGACCGTGGCGCCGCCGAGCCGTCCGCCCTCGGCCGCGGTGTCGGGCCTCCCGCCCCAGCTCGCGAGCCAGCGCTTCTGCTTGGCCGACCACGTGAACCCCATGGTCGCCGCCGGCCATTTCGCGGTGAACGAACTCGTCGGCCTGCCGCCTTCGGGCGCCGGGCCGAAGCGGAAGCCGATGTCGTGCGGCGCGGACGCCTTGGGCGCCTTCTTGAGCAGGGCCTTCGGGTCGCCGTAGAGGTTGTAGGGGATCCGCCGCGCGCTGGAGCGGGAGTAGGCGGAACCCGCGTTCTCCTGTGAGATGTCGTACACCGGCGCCTTGCGGATGTACTTCTTCATCTTGCTCTGCACGCCGGAGAACGCGAAGGCGGGATGCCCGAACTGCGGGAGGATGTGCAGGTCGGAGATGCGGGCGCTGCGGACCGGTCCGACGCGCTTGGGCAGCTTGGACGAGAAGACCGCCATCAGCCGGGTCTCGCCGCCCTCCACCTGCTCGACGTAGACGATGTCGGCGGCCGACACCCCGGCCTGCGGCAGCGCGGGCTTGGTGTTCTCGATCTTCACCGCGAGGACGGGGTTGTCCAGCCCGGCGGTGCCGCCGTTGAACGGGTGCGTCGTCGGCGCCGGGGTCCCGGACGCCGTCCCGCCGTGCGCGCTCGGCGGCGCCGCGGTGCCCGGTCCGTTCGAGCCGGAGCAGGCCGCGAGCGCGGTGCCGAGCACGGCGGCGCCGAGCCCCACGGCCGCCCGGCCTCGTGCCGTCCTGTGCCACGCGTGTCGCATAACCCTCCCTTTGCGGCGATCTGCCCGAGGGTAGCGAACGGAAATGACGCGTTCGCCCGGTCCGCTGTACGCGGAGACGGCCTCCGGGCGATCAACTCGGCGGCGAGGGCACGACGGACGGCGCGGCGGAAGACGCGCCCTCGCTGCGGCGGAAGGCGCGCCGGGCTCCTCGGCGGGCTCCGCGGCGGGCGTCAGATCCCTGGCGGGTCGTCGTCGATCTCGAAGAAGTCCGGCAGCGGCGCGCGGCCGGCCAGCGGCAGGACGCGGATCAGCGGCTTGCGGCGCGCGGCCCGCGCCTGCGCGACGGCGTCGTTGTAGAAGCGGCGGGCGTAGGCGACCTTCGCGGCCGACGAGGACAGCTCCTCCAGGACGTCGGTGCCGTCGCCGCCCTCCCCCGCGACCGTTCCCGCGAAGTCGGGCTGGTCCGCCACGGCCCGCAGCGCGCGGGACAGATCGCTCTCGGCGAACTCGCGGTTGTCGGCGTCGGCCGTCCGGGCCTCGTGCGCGGCGGTGGCCAGCACGAGGCTCGCGGCCGGGTCCAGCAGCCGGGACGCGGCGAGCTCCAGCGCGGCCGCGGCCCGCCGGACCAGCGCGGCGTCCAGCGCGGCGCGGGCGGTCTCGACGCGGACGTGCAGCCGGTCCAGCCGGGTGGCGCGCCACGACACGTACACCCCGACGAGGAACACGACGGCGATCCAGAACAGCACGTCGATGATCCAGTGGTAGAGCATCGGACCGTTCCTCAGGCGCCGGAGCCGGACTCGACGACGCCCGCGCCCGCGTAGGCGACCGTCTCGTAGACCCGCAGCACGTCGCGGGCCACCGACGACCAGTCATAGGCGCGGACGGCGGCGCGGGCCTCCGCGGACAGCTGCTTGCGCCGGGCCGGGTCGTCGAGAAGGGCGGCGGCAGCGGCGGCGAGGGCCTCGTGGTCGCCGGCGGGGAACAGCACCCCGGCGCGGCCGCCGAGCAGCACCCGGTCGAACGCCTCGATGTCGCTGGCGAGGATCGGGGCGCCCGCCGACATCGCCTCGGCGAGCACGATGCCGAAGCTCTCGCCGCCGAGGTTGGGCGCGACGAACGCGTCCACCGAGTGGTAGGCGCGGATCTTGTCCTCCTCGCTCACCATGCCGAGCACGATCACCCGGTCGCGCAGCTCCGGCGAGACGCGGGCGGCCACGTCGTCGGCGTCGCCGGGCCCGGCGAGGAGCAGCCGCAGCCCCGGCCGGCGGCGCCCGAGGATCTCGAAGGCGCGCAGCAGCACCGGCAGGCCCTTGCGGGGCTCGTCCATCCGGCCGAGGAAGCCGAGCGCCTCGCCGCCGTCCCGGGCCCGCCCGGCGCTCCCGGCACCCTCCCGGCCCCGCCAGCCCGGCAGCGGGTCGGCCATCGCGTACCGCTCGGTGGCGACCCCGTTCGGGATCAGCACCGCGTCGCCGCCGAGGTGCTCGACCAGGCTGGTGCGGGCCGCCTCGGACACCGCGATCCGGCCGTTGATCTTCTCCAGCGCGCTGCGCAGGATCGGGGCGGTCACCGACAGCGCGCGGGACCGCTCGTAGGAGGCGTGGAAGGTGCCGACGATCGGCCCGTCCGCCGCCCAGCAGGCCAGCAGGCCGAGCGACGGCGCGGCGGGCTCGTGCACGTGCAGGACGTCGAAGCCGCCCTCGTTGATCCAGCGGCGCACCCGCGCGGAGGACAGGAACCCGAACGCCAGCCGCGCCACCGAGCCGTTGTAGGGGACGGGGACGGCGCGCCCCGCCGGCACGGCGTAGGCCGGCAGGTCGGCGTCGTCGTCGGCGGGCGTCATCACCGACACCCGGTGCCCGAGCGCGATCAGCGCCTCGGCGAGGTCGCGGATGTGCTGCTGGACGCCGCCCGGGACGTTCCAGGTGTAGGGGCAGACGATGCCGACGTTCACCGGGGCGCCTTCCCCGGCCCGGCCGGGTCCAGGTCGTCCACCCAGACCTTCTGCAGCATGTGCCAGTCCTCCGGGTGGGCGGCGATGCCCGCCTCGAAGACCCGCGCGATCTCCTGCGTCATGGTCTGGATCTTCTCCCGCCTGGCGCCCCCGTCCGGGACCCGGACCTCCTCGTGGACGCGCGCTCCCCAGTACTTCCCCTCGTACCAGAGTGTCACGGGAATGAGGGCGGCGCCCGTCTGGAGCGCCAGCGCGGCGGAAACGGCGGGCATCCGCGCGGTGGCGCCGAAGAACTCCACGTCGACGCCGCTCGCGGTGAGGTCGCGGTCGACGACCAGGCAGACGGGCCGCCCGGCGCGCAGCCGCTGCGCCATCCGGCCGAACGCGGACGCGCCGGTGTGCGCGAGGACCTCCATGCCGAGGCTCTCGCGGAACTCCACGAACCGGTCGAACAGCGACTCGGGCCTGAGCCGCTCGGCGACCGTGGTGAACGGGTGCCCGCAGGCGGCGAGCCAGGCGCCCGCGTGCTCGTAGTTGCCCATGTGCGGCAGCGCGAGGACCACGCCGCGGCCCGCCTCCAGGTTCGCGAAGATCTTCTTCTCGCCGGTGACCCGCATCCGGCCGACGATCCGCTCCCGCCCGTACTCCGGCAGCCGGAACACCTCCAGCCAGTACCGGGCGTAGGAGCGCAGCACGCGCTTGCTGAGGACGCGGACCTCGTCGTCCACGGCGTCCTTGCCGAGGACGCGGCACAGGTTGCGCTCCAGCTGCCGGACGCCGCCGCCGTGCGCCTGCCAGGCGCGGTCGGCGACCGCGGTGAACACGAGCCGGGCGGCGCCCTCGGGCATCTTGCGGACGACCGTCCAGCCCAGCGCGTAGGCGGCGTCCATCACCTCGTCGCGCAGCGACGCGGGCGCGGAGCCGCCTGCGGGCGCGGTCACGGGCACGGCTCCCTCCTGGGCGCGGCCTGGTCGTCGGCGCGGCCCGGTCACGGGTACGGCGTTCGGCGCGGCGGGGTCACCGGCGCGGCTGCGGGCCCGCCTTCGCGTGCGCCCTCTCGCCGTTCTCCTCGTCCTCTTCGTTCCCGGCGGCGGACGCGCCCGACCCCGGCGCGGGACCGGACGCGGCGGGCTTCGGCGCGGGGTCGTCCTTCGCCTGGGCGTAGACCGTCGCGAACCGCTGCCCGACCGTGACGGTGCTGAGCACCGCCAGCACCCACAGCGCGACCGCCAGGATGTAGGGGACGCCGAGGCCGTCGAACCCGGCCGCCACGAGGGCGACGATCAGGCGTTCGGCGCGCTCGGCGATGCCCACGTTGCAGGTGTACCCGAGGCCCTCGGCGCGGGCCTTGGCGTACGACACCACGACGCCGGCGACGAGGCAGTACAGGGCGACGCCGGCGAGGCCGTGCTGCCCGTCCCGGTACAGCCCGATCATCAGCCCGGAGAAGATCGCGGCGTCCGCGACCCGGTCCATGGTGGAGTCGAGGAACGCGCCGAACTTGGAGATCTTGCCGGTGACCCGGGCGACCGCGCCGTCGAGCATGTCGAACAGCACGAACGCGGTGATCACCATCGTGCCCCAGAAGAACTCCCCGCGCGGGAACAGCACGAGCGCGCCCGCGGCGACGCCGGCGGTGCCGATGACGGTGATGGCGTTGGGCGACACCCCGGTCCGCGCGACCGTCCGTCCGATGGGCGTCAGGACGCGCCCCAGCGCGGGCCTGATTCTGTTGAGCATCGCCGTCCGTTCTCCTGCTGCCGGAAGTGGGGCCGCCGGCATCGGCCAGGGGGCCGCCGTTGGCGCGCCCAATCGTAGTGCCGCCGCCGACCCGGCGCGGTCAGGCCCGAGTTTGCGGTTCCGCGCGGCGGACAGAAGCAGGTTGTTTGCCGTTCACCCCTTGTGATCCCGCCGCTCACGGGAAAGGGTGTTGACACGGGTGTGACGTCGGTCACGCACGTTGGACGAGGACGCCGCACTCGGACGTCAGGGCCGGTCCCTCCGGGCCGGGCCCCAGCCGACGCGGGCCCCCGCGAGGAGGCCCGTCCGAGGAGGTAGTCATGGCGGACAAGGGAGGACATCCGGGAGCCCCCGGCAGGGCACCGGAGGCCGGCGGCTGCGACAGGGTGCGCAACGTCGCGCTGGTCGGCCATTCGGGGGCGGGAAAGACCACGCTCGTGGAGGCGCTGCTGACCGCGGCGGGCACGCTGCAGCGGGCCGGCCGGGTCGAGGAGGGCACCACCGTCAGCGACTTCGACGACGTCGAGGTCCGCCAGCAGCGCTCGGTCAACCTCGCGCTCGCCCCGCTCACGCACGGCGACATCAAGGTCAACCTCATCGACACCCCCGGCTACGCCGACTTCGTCGGCGACCTGCGGGCCGGGCTGCGGGCCGCCGACGCGGCGCTGTTCGTGATCTCCGCGGTGGACGGGATCGACGGCCTCACCCGGATGATCTGGGAGGAGTGCGCGCGGGTCGGGATGCCCCGCGCGGTCGTCATCACCAAGATCGACCAACAGCGCGGCGACTTCGACGACGTGGTGCTCGGCTGCCAGGACGCCTTCGGCGAGGGCGTGCTCCCGCTGTACTTCCCGGCGGCGGACGGCGACGGGCTCAAGGGCCTGATCGGGCTGCTCACGCAGCGCTGCCTGGACTACTCCACCGGCAAGCGCACCGAGTGCGCGCCCGACCCGCGGTACCTGGAGCAGATCGCCGAGCAGCGCGCGTCGCTGATCGAGGGGATCATCCAGGAGAGCGAGGACGAGACCCTCATGGACCGGTACCTGTCCGGTGAGGAGATCGACGTCAAGGCGCTCATCGAGGACCTGGAGACCGCAGTGGCGCGCGGCAGCTTCTACCCGGTCCTCGCCACGTCGGTGCCGCACGGCGACCACCCCGGTCCGGTCGTCGGCATGCTGGAGCTGCTGGAGGTCATCACCCAGGCGTTCCCCTCGCCCCTCGAACACGGCATCCCCCCGGTGACGCCCGTCAAGGGCGGGCCGCCGGTGGAGATCGGCTGCGACCCCGACGGGCCGCTGGTCGCCGAGGTGGTCAAGACCACGTCCGACCCGTACGTCGGGCGGATCTCCCTGGTCCGGGTTTTCTCCGGGACACTGCGCCCCGACTCCACCGTCCACGTCTCGGGGCACGGCATGGAGGAGCGCGGGCACGAGGACCACGACGTCGACGAACGGGTGGGCGCCCTCACCTCCCCGCTCGGCAAGACCCAGCGGACGGTCGCCTCGTGCGGCGCCGGCGACATCTGCGCGGTGGCGAAGCTGTCGCGCGCCGAGACCGGCGACACCCTGTCGGACCCGTCGTCGCCGATGGTGATGGCGCCGTGGACGATGCCGGACCCGCTGCTGCCCGTCGCGATCCGCGCCCAATCCAAGGCCGACGAGGACAAGCTCAGCCAGGCGCTCGGCCGGCTCGTCGCCGAGGACCCGACGCTGCGGCTGGAGAACAACGCCGAGACGCGGCAGCTGGTCCTGTGGTGCATGGGCGAGGCGCACGCCGACGTGCTGATCGACCGGCTCAGCACCCGGTACGGCGTCGAGGTCGAGCGGGTCGAGCTGCGGGTGCCGCTGCGCGAGACGTTCGGCGGGTCCGCCAAGGGGCTCGGCCGGCACGTCAAGCAGAGCGGCGGCCACGGCCAGTACGGCATCTGCCACATCGAGGTGGAGCCGCTGCCGTCCGGCGAGGGCTTCGAGTTCGTCGACAAGATCGTCGGCGGGGTGGTGCCGCGGCAGTTCATCCCGTCGGTCGAGAAGGGCGTCCGGCAGCAGATGGAGCGCGGCGTCTCCGCCGGGTACCCGCTGGTCGACATCAAGGTCACGCTGTACGACGGCAAGGCGCACTCGGTGGACTCCTCCGACATGGCCTTCCAGGCCGCCGGGGCGCTCGCGCTGAAGGACGCCGCCGGGCAGGTGCCGGTGCTGCTGCTGGAGCCGGTGGACGAGGTGAGCGTGCTGATCGCCGACGAGTACGTCGGCGCGGTGATGTCCGACCTGACCTCGCGGCGCGGCCGGGTGCTCGGGTCGCAGGCGGTGCCGGGCGGCCGCACGATGATCAAGGCCGAGGTGCCGCAGCTGGAGATCGTCCGGTACGCGATCGACCTGCGGTCGATGTCGCAGGGAACCGGCACGTTCGACCGGGCGTTCCTGCGGTACGAGCCGCTCCCCTCGCACCTGGCGGACAAGGTCGCCAAGGCCGAGGCGGTGCACGACTAGGGCGCCGGCGGGCGGGGCGGGCCGCTTCCCCACCCCGCCCGCCGCTCGGCCCCCTGGGGCCGCTTGGTCCCCCCGGGACACCTCCCTTGATCCTTCCGGAGTCGTCCAAATGGCGGCGCGGACTCATCCCTGAGGGTGACTCCGATTTCGGCATCTGGGGCGATGGCGGGCGGTTCGCGGCGTGAAACTCTTACTGCGCCATGAAAGACACGGGGGAAGACCGGCGGCCCGCCCGGCCCGGGCGCCGCAACATCATCCGGGGCCTCGGCCTCGCGGCCGGCGGGCTGCTCGCCGGCGGCGCCGGGTTCGCCACCGAGCAGGCGTGGCGCCGGGAGGACCCGCCGACCCCCGCGTCCGCGGCGTCGGTCGACTCCTGGCAGCCGCCCGACCGGCAGGTCGACGTCATCTGGGCGGTGAACACCCGCCGCCGCCTGGTCGCGCTGACCTTCGACGACGGGCCGATGGAGCGGTGGACCCCGCAGGCCCTCGACGCGCTCGACGAGGCGAAGGCGCCGGCGACGTTCTTCATGGTGGGCAGCCGGCTCGCCCGCAACGCCCGCCTCGTCGAGGGCCGGCTCGACCGGCACGAGGTCGGCAACCACACCTGGAAGCACGACGACCTGTCCAAGCTGAGCCTCGCGCACGCCCGCCGCTCCATCCACCGCACGCACCGGACGATCGAGGAGGTCACCGGGCGGGCACCGACGCTGCTGCGGCCGCCGTGGGGCCGGCTCGGCGGCACCACCCTGCACGTCGCCGCGGAGCACGGCTACGACCTGGTGCTGTGGTCGCTGCTGGTGCAGGACCGGCGGCTCGGCCACGAGCCGGCGGAGATGGTCGCCGCCGTCGTCGACAACGCCCGGCCCGGCACCATCGTCCTCGGCCACGACGTCGGCGCCGCCAGCCGGGAGACCGCCGTCGCGCAGCTGCCCGCGATGATCCGCGGGCTGCGCGGCCGCGGTTTCGAGTTCGTCACCGTGTCGCAGCTGCGACGCGCAGCGATCTAGGCTTGTCCGGTGAGCCTCCCCCCACTCCGCCTGGGCGCCCGCGCGCGCCTCTGGCGATCGCTCGCGGGCGCGGTGTTCGTCGCCGCGCTGCTGTTCACGAGCGCGTTCGGAAGCAACGACGACTTCCCCATCGGCCCGATGACCCAGTTCGCGTTCTCGGTGAAGAACGACGGCGGGACCATCGGCTCGTTCTGGCTCGAGGCCGACACCGCCGAGGGCCGGCACGTCGAGCTGTCCCGGGACGCCGTCGGGACGGGCATGAAGCGCGCCGAGATCGAGGGGCAGATGGGCCGGATCGTCCGCGACCCGTCGCTGCTGCAGGGCATCGCCGAAGGGCAGCACCGGCTGCACCCCGGCGACCCGCGGCTCACCCGGGTCTACGTCGTGGAGGAGATCAAAAGGCTGCAGCACGGCAAGGTCGTGTCGACCAAGCGCGTCAACCGCGTCGTCTGGGACGTGCGGTGACCGCCGCCGCGACGCCGGAGGCGCCCCGGCCCGTGGCACCGGCGGGCCCCGGGCCGGACCTCGCCCGCACGCCGTGGGGCCGGTGGTGGTTCGGGCCGGTCCCCCGCGCCCGGATCGCCTGGCTGCGCCTCCTCGGGTACGTGTTCCTGCCGTTCGACATGCTGCTGCTGACCGGCAGCTCGCTGGCGCACGCCCGGCTGCCCGCCGACCTGTACCAACCGGTGCTTCTCGGGCGGCTGCTGCATCTGCCCGCACCGACGCCCGCCGCGATGTACACGCTGCTGGCCGTGACGCTCGCGGCCGGGTTCGCCGCGGCGACGGGCCGGTTCCTGCCGCGCCTGACGGGCTACGTCTGCGCCTGCGGGTACCTGTGGTGGGTCACGATCAGCATGTCGTACGGGAAGGTCGACCACGACCACCTCGCGCTCGTGGTGGCGCTGTTCGTCCTGCCGAGCGTGGGACGGGCCCGGATCGACGACGAGCGCGGGTGCGAGGCGTCCGCGTGGGCGGTGCGCGGGATCCAGGTCTCGGTGGTGGCCGCCTACTTCCTGTCCATGTGGGCGAAGGTGAAGATCGGCGGGTTCCCCGAGTGGCCGAACGGGGCGACGGTCCAGTGGGCGCTGAGCCGCCGCGGGACGTCGTTCGGGCGCAGCCTCATCGACTACCCGGTGCTGCTGAAGGCCAGCCAGTGGTTCATGTTCACGGCGGAGGCGATCTCACCGGCGCTGCTCTTCCTGCGCGGGCGGCCGCTGTACCTGTTCGTGCTGTTCTTCGCCGGGTTCCACGCCGTCACCTACGCGCTGATGAGCATCCACTTCCTGCCGCACGCGATCTGGCTGGCGGCGTTCCTGCCGCTGGAGCGGCTCACCGGGTACCTGCCGGTTCGGTTCCGCCGGGTGCTCGGCGGGCAGGCGGGAGCGACCGCGCCCGAGGCGGCCTGAAGGCCCGCGCCGCGCGGCGCGGGGGTCAACCACGGGAGCTGGGGGTCAGCCCTGGGCGCCGGGGCGCTGCGCGGCGGGCAGCATGCAGGCGGCCGTACCGCCTGGCATCCGCTGCCGGTTGTTCGCGACGAGCCGGTACACGGCGTGCGCGAGCCAGCTCACCGGCGGCGTCCGCATGACCACGCCCGGGACGCGCCAGACGCCGCCGGCGGCCGTGAGCAGCCGCCCGATCGCGTCCGCGCCGCCGCTGACCCGTCCCGCCCGGTCGACCCACAGCACCTCGTGCTCGGCGCGCTCCTGGGTGGTGCCGAGCGCGCCGAGGTCGGTGAACTGGAACGCGACGACCTCGGCGTCCACGGGCACATGGCGTTCCAGGAACCGCACCGAGGTGGTGCAGAACCCGCAGTCTCCGTCGTAGACCAGCACCGGCCGCTCGCGTCGCGTCATGGCGTCCATCATGCCGTGGCCCGCGGCCGCCCGCGCGCGAGGGGACCGTCAGTCCTGCGGCCAGGCGTCGGCGAGGATCTGCCGGGTGTCGCGCAGCAGCTGCGGCAGCACCCGCGTGTGCCCGACGACCGGCATGAAGTTGGTGTCCCCGCCCCAGCGCGGCACCACGTGCTGGTGCAGGTGGGCGGCGATGCCGGCGCCGGCGACCAGGCCGAGGTTCATACCGACGTTGAAGCCCTGCGCGCCGCTGGCCTTGCGCAGCGCGGCGAGCGAGCGGCGGGTGAACACGGCCAGCTCGGTGTACTCCGCCTCGTCGAGCTCGCCGTAGTCGGCGACGTGCCGGTACGGGACGACCATGAGGTGCCCGGAGTTGTACGGGTAGAGGTTGAGCACGGTGTACACCGACCGGCCGCGGGCGACGACGAGGCCGTCCTCGTCGCTCATCGCCGGGATCTCGCAGAACGGGCAGCCCTCCCCGGCCCCCGGCCCGGTGGGCTTGTTCTCGCCCTTGATGTAGGCCATCCGGTGCGGAGTCCACAGCCGCTGGAAGTTGTCGGGCACGCCCGCGCCGCCCCTCTCCTCCTCGAGGCGGGACTGGTGCTCCGCGGCGCCCTCGCCGGACGCCTCGTCGCGCCCCTGCTGCTCCACGGGCTTCTCCGGCTCTGTGGTCAAGGCGGCGGTCTCCTTTTGTTCACGGCCTGACCAGCAGCATAGAGAGACCCGCGCGCCGGCACGTAGCCGGGATGCCCCCGCCGACCGCCGGACGCGCCCGCGGGAGGGGGCCTGCGTGGCGTCCCGCCCGGCTCTCCGACACCATGGGTCGTCCAGCCGAACCAGTGGGAGCGATCATGACCGAGCTCGACAAGGGCCGCGCCGGAGACGGCGCCGAGCCGCGCCCGGGAGCGGGTTCGACGCCGTTCTTCCCGGGAGCGCCGGGAATGCCGAGCCCGGTGCCGCCGCCGGGCGCGCCACTGCCCGCGCCGCCCGCCGGGGGCCCGCCGGGCGGCGCGCATGCGGC
>NZ_JBEYYT010000161.1:0-19274 GCF_040645715.1 Spirillospora sp. NPDC046719
GCGACCGCGTCGTCGACGGCCTCGCGCGGCGCCTCCGGGACGGCACCGATCTCCGCGCCGTCCGCGGGCGAGATCAGCGGGAAGGCCGGTCCGTCCGAACGGAACACCCCGCCGACGTAGTGCTCAGCCTTCATTCCGCTCCTCCACGACGCGATCTGCCCTGACGTACCGATCCTCTGCCCGCGGAGCTATGCCGTGCAAATACCAAAGATCCGCAGAGCTATCACGATGCTGTGATATCAAAGCGGTATGCGCGCGATCGACCTGCTCAACGGGCGGCTCAAGCTGCGGCACCTCGTCCTCGTGGTCGCCATCGCCGACCAGGGCAGCGTGCTGCGCGCCGCCGAGCACCTGCGGCTGGCGCAGCCCGCCGTGACGCGCAGCCTGCGCGAGGTCGAGCACATCCTCGGCGTCGAGCTGTTCACCCGCGGCCCGCGCGGCGTGACGCCGACGATGTTCGGGGACGCGTTCGTCGAGCACGCCCGGGCCGTGCTGGCCGAGCTGCGCCGCGCCGGCGAGCGGATCACCGGGCTCGCCGACGGCGAGGTCGGCACCGTCACCATCGGCACCCTGCTGGCCGGCTCGAACGTGCTGCTGCCGCGCGCGATCGCGGCGCTGAAGAAGGACCGCCCCGGCATCACGGTGATCGTCCAGGAGGCCACGTTCGACGCGCAGGTGCCGCGGCTGCTGGACGGCGAGATCGACCTGATCCTCGGCCGCCTCAACCCGATCGGCGACCTGCGCGGGCTGCGCCAGATCACCCTGTACGGCGAGCCGGTCCGGCTGGTGGCGCGGCACGGCCATCCGGCCCGGTCCCGCGCCGGCCTCTCGCTCGCCGACCTGCTCGACTACCCGTGGGTGCTGCCGCTGGAGCAGACCGCGCTGCGCGCCGAGCTGGAGCAGGTGTTCCGCGCCGAGGGCCTGGAGCCGCCCGGCGACCTGGTGGAGTGCACGTCGGTGCTGACCGTCCGGACGCTGGTCCGCGACACCGACATGATCGCCGCGCTGCCGCAGCTGGTCGCGCGGACCGACGGCGACATCGCGCCGCTGCCGGTGCCGCTGGAGACCGTCCGCCGGCAGGTCGGGGTCACGCTGCCCGCGCACCGCGCGCCGACCCCGTCGGCCCGGCTGATGCTCGACCACCTGCGCCGCGAGGCCATGGAGATCGCGGAGGACTGATCACAGCGAGCGGACCAGGCCGACCAGCGCCTCGAAGGGCGCCGACGCCGGGTCGCCGAGGTCGAGCACCACGTCGAAGTGGTCGCGGTCCGGCACCACCATCGCCTCGCCCGCACCCCACAGCGGCGCGAACCTCCGCGACTGCTCCACGAAGCCGGTGCCGTCGTGCTCGGCGACCGCGACGACCGCCGGGCAGCGCCGCTCGCGCGGCAGCAGCGCCGGGCTGAGCGCCGCGGCCCGCCGCACGTCCAGCTTCACGTACTCGTTGACGTAGACGCGGGTGATCGGGCGGATGTCGAACAGCCCGCTGAACGGCATGGCCGCCTTCACCACGTCCGCGGGCAGCCCGAGCTCCTCCTGCCATCCGCCGACCATCGTCATGCCGGTGAGGTGCCCGCCGGCGGAGCTGCCGCCGACCACGATCCGCTCGGGGTCGAGGCCGTGCTCGCGGCCGTGCCGGTGGACCCAGGCGATGGACGCCCGCACCTGCCGGACGATCTCCTCCAGCGTCGCCTTCGGCGCGAGGGTGTAGTCCGGGACGACGGTGGCGATCCCCTGCTCGTAGAGCGCGCGCGCCATGAACGAGGACTCGGCGCGCGACAGCGCCATCCAGTAGCCACCGTGCAGGAACACGAACACCGGGCGCAGGCCGTCGTCGCCGACGCCCCACACGTCCAGCCGCTCGCCGCTCGGCTCGTCGTAGACGATCCCGGGGTGACCGGGCAGCCCGTCCACGGCCGCCTCCGACTCGGCCCGGTACCGGGCCATGTGCCGCTCGAACAGCTCCGGCCCGGCCTTGCGCCGCACGTTGTAGGCGACGTCCAGTTCCTCGTCGCTCAGCCCGCTGCCCGGCCAGTCGTCCAGGTCGACCACGACCACCCACCCCTCCCGGTCCGCTCCAGCCTCCCCCCGCGGCGCCGGGTCGATCAAATACCCGTCTCGTCCGCCGCTATCACCATCGCGCTATGCCCACACCGGCTCGTCCGACTCCGTGACCCGCCCGTCGGCACCGAACACCAGGCACCGGTCGAAGTCGGCGGCGAACCAGCGGTCGTGCGTGACGGCCAGGACGGTCCCGGAGTAGGACGCGAGCCCGTCCTGCAGCGCCTCGGCGCTCGCGAGGTCGAGGTTGTCGGTCGGTTCGTCGAGGAGCAGGAGCGTCGCGCCGGACAGCTCCAGCAGCAGGATCTGCAGCCGCGCCTGCTGCCCGCCCGACAGCGTCTCGAACGGCCGGGCCCCGGCGGGCGCCAGCTCGTAGCGGGCGAGCGCCGCCATCGCGTCGTTGCGGGTCAGGGCGTGCCCGGTCATGACGATCTCGGCGGGCGTCCGGCCGCGAAGGTCGGGCCGCGCGTGCGTCTGGACGAAGTGGCCGGGGACGACCCGCGCGCCGAGCCGCGCCTCGCCGCGGTGGGGCACGTCCGCCCCGGCGAGCAGGCGCAGGAACGTCGACTTGCCCGACCCGTTCGAGCCCAGTACCGCGACCCGCTCCCCGTACCGGACCTCCAGGTCGAAGGGGCGGGCGAGGCCGGTCAGCTCCAGCGACGTGCACACCAGGGCGCGCTTGCCCGTGCGGCCGCCGCGCAGCCGCATCCGCACGTTCTGCTCCTTCGGCGCGCTCCGCGGCGGCCCCGCCTCCTCGAACCTGCGCAGCCGGGTGCGCGCCGCCTGGTACGACGAGGCGACCGCGTCGTTGTTCGCCGCCCGCTGCCGCAGCGTGTGGACCAGGCGTTTCAGCCGCGCGTGCTCCTCGTCCCACCGGCGGCGCCGCTCGTGCAGCCGTCCGGTGCGCTCCCGCCGCGCCGCCGCGTACCCGGCGAACCCGCCGCCGTGCACCCAGAGGTCGCGGGACTCGACCGTGACGATCCGGTCGGCGGTGTCGGCGAGGAGCCGCCGGTCGTGCGAGACCAGCAGGACGGTCTTGCCCGTGGCGCGCAGCCGTCCCGCCAGCCACTCCTTGCCGGGCACGTCCAGGTAGTTGTCGGGCTCGTCGAGCAGGAGCACCTCGTCGGGGCCGCGCAGCAGCGCCTCCAGGACGAGCCGCTTCTGCTCGCCTCCCGACAGCGTGGCCACCCCGCGCGCCGCGGCGCGGTCGAAGGGCAGGCCGAGCGCGGCGGTCGTGCAGGTGTCCCAGACGACCTCGATGTCGTAGCCGCCCGCGTCGGTGTAGTCGGCGATGGCCCGCGCGTAGGCGAGCTGGCTCTCCTCGCTCTCGCCCAGGTCCCGCTCCGCCCTCGCCAGCGCCCCGGCGGCGGCGCGGACCGGTGCGGGCGCCACCGACAGCAGCAGGTCGCGGACGGTGCGGTCGTCCCGGACGCCGCCGATGAACTGCCGCATCACCCCGAGCCCGCCGGAGCTCGTCACGGTCCCGGCCGACGGCGCTATGTCCCCGGCGATCAGGCGCAGCAGGGTGGTCTTGCCCGCGCCGTTCGGGCCGACGAGCGCGCCCTTCGCCCCCTCGCCGATCCGGAAGGAGACGTCGTCCAGCAGCGGTCGGCCGTCCGGGAGCCGGTACGTCAGGCGGCTCACGTCGATGTGCCCCATCACGCCTCCTCGTACGCTGTTCGATGAACCGGATCGTTGGTCCGGTGCCCGCCCAATGTACTAGCCTGGTCGCATGACCGAGAGCGTGTGGCTGCGGGAGAACCGCGCACGGCGCGAGGCTCCGCCGCTGAGCCGCGGGCGGATCGTCGCGGAGGCCGTCGCGCTGCTGGACGAGGAGGGGGCGGACCGGCTGACGATGCGCCGCCTCGCCGAGCGTCTGGGCACCGGGTCCACGACGCTGTACTGGCACGTCAAGACCAAGGACGACGTGCTGGACCTCGCGCTCGACACGATCTTCGGCGAGGTGGCGGTGCCGTCCGCGGAGCCGTCCGGCGGGCGGGGCGGCTGGCGCGCGGACGCGGCCTCGCTGGTGCACGGCTGGCGGGCGGCGATGCTCCGCCACCCCTGGTCGGTCGCCGTGCTCGGGCGTCCGCTGCTGGGCCCGAACGTCCTGGCGCGCACCGAGTTCCTGCACTCCGCGCTCGCCGGCGCGGGCCTCACCGGACCCGACCTGGTCGCGGCGGCCTACGCGCTCGCCAACTTCGTCATCGGCTCCGCGCTGATGCAGGTCGCCTCCGGCGGCGCCGACGAGGCGCGCGAGGCGGCGGACGGCCTCCTCGCCCGGGAGCGGGACCGCTACCCGAGCCTAGCCGAGCACGGGCATCTCAGCGGCCACGACTGGGACGACGCGTTCGCGCGCGGCCTCGACTGCCTGCTGGACGGGATCGCCCAGCGCCTCTGATCCGGCGGTCCCGCATTCGGTGCCGCGAGACGCGTCGCGCCCGGCCCCGGAAGGCGGGGCCGGGCGCGGGCGGCGGTTCTCAGAGGACCTTGCTGAGGAACGCCTTCGTGCGCTCGTTGGACGGGTGGTCGAGCACGTCGGCGGGCCGTCCCGACTCGACGACGACGCCTCCGTCCATGAACACCACCCGGTCGGCCACCTCGCGCGCGAAGCCGATCTCGTGCGTGACGACGATCATGGTGAGGCCCTCCTCGGCGAGGGTCTTCATCGTCTCCAGCACGTCGCCGACCAGCTCGGGGTCCAGCGCGCTCGTCGGCTCGTCGAACAGCATCAGCTTCGGCCGCATCGCCAGCGCCCGGGCGATCGCGACGCGCTGCTGCTGGCCGCCGGACAGCTGCCGCGGGTAGCCGTCCGCCTTGTCGGCCAGGCCGACCTTGGCGAGCAGCTCGCGGGCCCGCTCGCGGGCCTTGGCGCGCGGCTCCCCGCGCACGCCGGTGGGCGCCTCGATGACGTTCTGCAGGACGGTCAGGTGCGGGAACAGATTGAACTGCTGGAACACCATGCCGATCTCGCGGCGCTGCCGGGTGACGTCCCGCTTGCGCAGGTGCCGCACCTTCCCGCCGGACGCGCTGAACCCGATCAGCTCGCCGTCCACGTGCACCGAGCCGCCGTCGATGGTCTCCAGGTGGTTGACGCACCGCAGGAACGTCGACTTGCCGGACCCGGACGGCCCGAGGATCACCACGACCTCGCCGGGGTCAACGTCCAGGTCGACGCCCTTCAGCACCTCCAGGTGCCCGAACCTCTTGCGGACGTTGCGGGCGCGGACCATCGGGACGCCGGTGCGCGGCGCGTCCTTCTCCCGCGGCGCGTCCTTCTCCAGCGTGCTCAAGCGGTCACCTCCGGGGGCGGGACGGGGCGGCGGCGCCGCATCAGGACGAAGTCCCAAAAGCCCTGCCGGGCGTTGCGGGTGGCGCCGCGCGCGTAGTGGTGCTCGATGAACGACTGCCCGACGTACAGGATCGAGGTGATCACCAGGTACCAGAGGCAGGCGACGAGCAGCAGCGGGATGGTCTGGAACGTCCGGTTGTAGATGGACTGGACGGTGTAGAGCAGGTCGGCGAGCGCGATCACGCTGACCAGCGAGGTCGCCTTCAGCATGTTGATCACCTGGCTGCCGGTGGGCGGCACGATGAACCGCATCGCCTGCGGCAGCACGATCCGGCGGAACGTGCGGACGCCGCCCATCCCGAGCGCCTGCGCGGCCTCGGCCTGGCCCGGGTCGACGGCGAGCAGCCCGCCGCGGATGATCTCGGCCATGTAGGCGGCCTCGTTCAGGCCGAGCCCGAGGATGGCCGCGACCAGCGGGGTGATGAGCTGGTTGGTGCTGCCGTGCGCGAACTCCGGGCCGAACGGGATCCCGACCGAGATGCGCGGCAGCAGCGCCGACAGGTTGTACCAGATCACCAGCTGCACCAGCACGGGGATGCCGCGGAAGAACCACACGTACAGCCCGCACGCGGCGCGCAGCAGCGGGTTGTCCGAAAGCCGGCCGACCGCGAGCAGGATCCCGCCCGCGATGCCGACGGCCATCGCGATGACGGTCAGCTCCAGCGTGATCGCGATGCCGTCCCCGATGAGGGAGGCGTTGACGTAGCGGCCGACGACGTCCCACTGGAAGTTGTCGTTGGTCCACAGCAGGTGCGCGAACTGGGCCGCGAGGACCAGCACGACCAGCGAGGCCACCCACCGCAGCGGGTGCCGGACGTGCGCGGCGCCCGCCACGTCGACGTCGGCGACGGTGTCGCCGGAGCGCTTCTCGGTCATGGTCACCGCCGGTTCACCCCTCCCTGGGCGCCAGGTTCACGCCCGGCGCGTCGAGCATGTTCGCGGTCAGGCCCCATTCGGTCATGACCTTCTTGTAGGTGCCGTTCTCCACGAGCTTGCGCAGCGCCCGCAGCAGGACGTCCTTCAGCGGCGAGTCCTTGGCCACGACGGCGCCCTGGTACAGGTCGCCGAAGCCGTTGGCCTTGCCGGTGCCCGCGAGCTGCAGGTCGTCGCCGGACTGCTTGACGAAGTAGCCGAGCGGCGCCTGCGAGGAGAAGAAGGCGTCGGCGCGGTGCGAGCGGACGGCGAGGGTCGCGGTCGGCTGGTCCTTGTACGACTGGACCTGCACGGCCGGCCTGCCCTGCTGGACGCACGTCCCCGACTGCTTCTTGACGACGTCCTCGGCCGAGCCGCCCGCCATCACCGAGATCTTCAGCCCGCAGGTGTCGGCGATGGACCCGATGTGCTTCGGGTTGCCCTTCGGGACGGCGAACACGACGAACTCGCGCACCCAGTCGACGAAGACGTTGTCGCCCTCCCGCTCGGGGAAGTCGCCGATCGGGCCGAGCGCGAAGTCGTACCGGCCGGCCTTGATGCCGGTCAGCTCGCTCGGCAGCCCGTCCACGGTGACGTGCTCGATCTTCACGCCGAGCAGCTGGCTGAGCGCGGTGGCGAGGTCGGCGGACGCACCGGACAGCGAGCGGCCGTCCGACCCGGCGATCTCGTACGGCGGGAACGAGCCGTTGTTGACCGAGACCAGCTTGCCGGACGCCTTGTTCTTCGCGGGCAGCGCGTCGTGCAACGCATGGTCGACGGTCTGGCGGAGGTCGGCCTCCTTGACGCCCTGCGCGGACTTGCCGCCGCCGAGGATCCCCTCGGCCTCGGGCGGGTTCGCGCCGCACGCGGCCGTCGCGGCGAGCAGCGCGCCCGCGAGAGCGGTGGAGAGCGCCGTGCGGCCCCTCATGCCGTCTCCTCTCTCGGCCGGATGGACGGGTCGACGCGGAAGCGCCGGTTCGCGAGCACCGGCAGCCTGCGCCGGGCCTCGTCGAGCTCCTCGCGGTCGGCGACCGCCCACAGCAGCCCGGGCCGGTCGGCGAGCCGGTCGCGGACGGTGCCGAGCGGGTCGACGACCATGCTCGCGCCGATGTTGCGGCGGCCGCACTCGCCGGAGGCCGCCACGTAGCAGGTGTTCTCCAGCGCCCGGGCGGTGACCATGACCTCCCAGTGCCGCTCCTTGGCGGGGCCGCGCACCCAGGCCGCCGGCAGGGCGAGCACCTCGGCGCCCGCGTCGACCAGCAGCCTGGCCATTTCCGGGAATCTTACGTCGTAGCAGGTCATGAGCCCCACCCGCCAGCCGGCGCAGTCGAACACGACCGGTTCGCCGTCGCCGGGGCGGACCCGGTCGGACTCGCGCGCGCCGAACGCGTCGTACAGGTGGACCTTCCGGTAGACGGCGACGATCCCGCCGTCGCGGATCGCGGCGAGGGTGTTGTGCACCTTGCCGTCCCCGGCGGGCTCGTGGATGCCGACGACGACGGTGGTGCGCGAGCCGGCGGTGTGCTCCAGCAGGCCCGTGACGAACGGGCCGTCGAGCGGCTGCGCGGCCTCGGCGATCCGGTCCGGCTCGTCGATGAACAGGGCGAGGGAGTCCTCGGGCAGGACGAGGAGGTCCGCGCCGCCCTCCACGGCGCCGTCGATGAGCGTCATGCAGGTCTTGAGGTTGGTCTGCCAGTCCTCGGTGGAGGCGAACTGGCCCACGGCGATCCTCACGCGAAGACCTCCTCGGCCTTGATGGGGCGGGGCGCGATGCCCTGCTCGTACAGTTCCTCGCAGAACGCCGCGACCATCGCGGCGTTGGCGCCGGCGCCGTACGGCATCCAGTCGTCGCCGAAGAGGCGCGCCTGGGTCTCCAGCTCGTCCAGCAGCCACGGCGTGGTGTCGGTGAGCAGCCGGCGGCGCTGGAGCCACACCCGCTTGGACTCCTCGAAGGCGTCCTGCAGCACCTCGGGGAGCCACGGGTGCTCGTCCACCACCTCCCGCTTGAGCGCGAGGATGTGGATGCCGGGGACGAAGCCGGTGCGGGCGAAGTACTCCTTCTCGGCCCGGCGGTGGTCCTCGTACAGGTGCCGGAACCGGCTGTGCCCGGTGAACATCTCCGGCGGCATGAACGGGGTGAACACGGCATCGAAGGTGCCGTCGGCGAGCCCGTCGACCAGCGACCGGTCCGCGACCCGCACGTTGGCGGGCAGCGGGCGCGCGCCGAGCCGGTCCTTGCCGGTCTCGCCGGCGGCGAGCGGCCCGACGCGCCACCGGATCGCCGACAGGTCGACGCCCTCGGCGCGCAGCAGCGCCCGGGTCCAGGTGTTGCCGGAGTCGGGCCAGCCGGTCAGCCCGATCGTCGCCCCGGCCAGGTCGCGCGGCGCGGCGAGGTCGCTGTCGTTCCGGACGAGCACGCAGCGCTGCCGGAAGCCGCGCATCACGAACACCGGGAGCCCGGCGAGCCGCTCGTCGCCGTCGCCGCGCCCGAGGGCGTAGCGGCTGAAGGACGTCTCGCCGCCGTCGAGCCCGGGTTCGGCGAGGACGTCCGGGGTGATCTCCCGGGTCTCGATCTCCAGCGCCACGCCGCGGGCGCGCACCCGGCCGGTGAGCAGCGGGACGAGATGGTCCCAGTCCCGCAGCGCCAGGCGAATACGTGGAATCGGCACAACGCTCCATTTCCGCATGTAACAGGGGGTTTGTCGCGCTTGGGGCGCGATGGGACCCGACTTTAGGGCGCGTTTGTACCGCGTACAATGGGTGTTTTGTTACTACACAAAGTTTTGCGCGGGGGTAACGTGATCGACGCGGCATGGCTGGCCGAGCGCATCGGCGACCGCACGGCCCGGGGCATCGCCGCCTCGATGACCACCCTGATCCGCAGCGGGGAGCTCCCCGCCGGGACGCGGCTGCCGACCGTGCGGGGGCTGGCCGCCGAGCTCGGGGTCAGCCCGGGCACGGTCGCCGACGCCTGGTCGACGCTGCGCCGGCACCGCGTCGTCAGCGCGCAGCGGCGCCGCGGCACGGTCGTGATCGGCCCGCCGAACATCCCGCACCCCGCCCGCTACGAGCGCATCGGCGAGTTCGGCAACCGGCTGGCCGTCGACCTCGCGATCGCCGCGCCCGACCCCGCGCTGCTGCCGCCGCTGGACGCCGCGCTCGCCGCGGGCGCCCGCACCGCGCGGCTGAACGACTACACCCGGGAGACGATCACCCCGGCGCTGCGCGCGGCCGTCGAACCCGCCTGGCCGTTCCCGCCCGCGGGGATGCTCGCCGTCGGCGGCGGCTACGAGGGCGTCCAGCTCGTCTGCCAGACCGTCGCCGTGCCCGGCGACCGCGTCGCCGTCGAGGACCCGACCGGCGCCCGCCTGCTCGACATCCTGGAGGCGCAGGGCGCCGAGGTCGTGCCGGTCGCCTGCGACGACGAGGGCCCCGAGCCGGACGCGCTCGCCGAGGCGCTCGCCACCGGGCCCGCCGCGTTCGTCTACCAGCCCCGCGCCCACACCCCGCGCGGGCACGCGCTGACCCCGGCCCGCGCGGCGGCCCTCGCCGAGCTGCTCGCCCCGACCAACACCCTCGCCGTCGAGGACGACGGCACCGGCGAGGTGTCGTCGTCGCCGGCGGTCAGCGTCGGCGCGCACCTGCCCGAGCGCACCGTGCTCGTCCGCTCCTACTCCAAGTCCCACGGCCCGGACCTGCGCCTCGCCGTGATCGGCGGCGCGGCGGAGCCGGTGGAGCGCGTCCGCGTCCTGCGCAGCTTCGGGACGGGCTGGACGAGCCGCATCCTCCAGGACGCGCTCGCGCACCTGCTGACCGATCCGGCGGGCGTGGCGGCCGTCGACCGGGCCCGCGCCGCCTACGCCGAACGCCGCGAGGGCCTCGCGTCCGCGCTCGCCGAGCGCGGCGTCCGGACCGGCAACCGGGACGGGCTGATGCTGTGGGTCCCGGTTGCCGACGAGTCCGCGGCCCTGGTCACGCTCGCGGCGCACGGGGTCGCGGCCGTTCCGGGCAGCCGATACCAGATCGTTCCTGCGGGCGCCCACGTCCGGATCGCGACCGGCCGCCTCCCCGACGCCCCGCTCAGCGTCGCGGAGCTGGCCGACCTCGTGGCTCTGGCGGCGCGTCCGCACTGACCGGGGCGGCGCCGGGGATCAGGCCCGGAAGGTCCTCGGCGTGCATCTGGAGGTAGGCGCCCAGCGTCTCCGGGATGAGGTCGACCGGCGCCAGGCCCGCCGGCGTGCACGGGAAGCGGTCGACGTCGAACCGGCCCTTGGACGGGTCGTCGAACTCGGGGCCGTGGCGGCGCGACAGGTCCATCGTGACGAGCCGGCAGACGTAGAAGACGTTGAGGCGGTGCAGTTCCGGCGTCTGCTCGGCGCACGCGAACACCTGCCGGACGGGACCGGCGGTCGCGCCGAGCTCCTCGTCCAGCTCCCTGCGCAGCGCCGCCTCCGGACCGGCGTCGGTCGGCTCGATCTTGCCGCCCGGGGTCGTCCAGTAGACGGCGCGGCCGGGCAGGGTGCGGCGCAGCAGCACCAGGTCGCCGCCGTCGAGCAGGAGCGCGCGGGCGGCCCGCCGGACGCGGGGCGCGGGCGCGGACTCGGGCGCGGCGGTCATGAGTTGAGGTAGGCGAGGACGGCCAGGACGCGGCGGTGGCCGCTGTCGGTGGGCGGCAGGCCGAGCTTGGCGAACACCGCGCCGATGTG
This sequence comes from Spirillospora sp. NPDC046719, assembly GCF_040645715.1. Taxonomy (NCBI): domain Bacteria; kingdom Bacillati; phylum Actinomycetota; class Actinomycetes; order Streptosporangiales; family Thermomonosporaceae; genus Spirillospora; species Spirillospora sp. NPDC046719. The sequence goes on from NZ_JBEYYT010000161.1 coordinate 11,032, forward strand.
CTTGCTGACCGACCGCTCGGTGATGACGAGCGTGGTCGCGATCGTCGCGTTGTCGAGGCCCTGCGCCATCAGCCCGAGCACCTCGCGTTCGCGGGGCGTGAGGGCCCGCAGCGGGTCGCTGCGGGCGGTCATCAGCTGGGAGACGACCTCGGGGTCCAGCGCGGTGCCGCCGGCGGCGACCCGGGCGAGCGCGTCGAGGAACTCGTCCACCCGGCTGACCCGGTCCTTGAGCAGGTAGCCGACGCCCTCCGCGCCCCCGGAAAGCAGCTCGGCGGCGTAGGTCTCCTCCACGTACTGCGACAGCACCAGCACCGGGAGCCCCGGGATCCGCTTGCGGGCCTCGATAGCGGCGCGCAGCCCCTCGTCCCGGAACCCGGGCGGGAGCCGGACGTCCAGGACGGCGGCGTCGGGCCGGTGCTCCAGCAGCGCGGGCAGCACCTCGGGACCGCTGCCGGCGACGGCGGCGACCTCGTGCCCGTCGGAGGTCAGCAGCAGCACCAGGCCCTCGCGCAGCAGCACGTTGTCCTCGGCGATCACGATCCGCACGGCAGGTCCGCTTCCAGCGTCGTCCCTCCCCCGTCGGGGCTGTCGATGCGGGTGGTCCCGTCGAGCGCGGCCACCCGGCGGCGGATGCCCGCCAGGCCGCTGCCGCGGCCCGCGTCGGCCCCGCCCTTGCCATCATCGCGCACTCTGATCAGCAGCCGGGCCCCTTCGCGGCGGACGGTGACGGACGCGGTGCGGGCGCCGCTGTGCTTGGCGATGTTGGTGAGCGCCTCGGCGACGACGAAGTAGGCGGCGGCCTCGACGGCGGCGGGCGCGCGGCCGGCCTCGTCGAGCTCCATCTCGACCGGGATGTGCTGCCCGGCGGCGAGCGCGCGCACGGCACCGGCGAGGCCCCGGTCGGACAGGATCGGCGGGTACACGCCGCGGATGACGGTCCGCAGCTGCGTCAGCGCCTCCTCCACGCCGTCCCTGGCCTCCAGGAACAGCGCGCGGGCGGCGGCCGGGTCGGCGTCGAAGCGGCGGTCGGCGAGGCCGAGCCGCAGCGCGACCGCGACCAGCTGCGCCTGCGTCCCGTCGTGCAGGTCGCGCTCGATGCGGCGCAGCTCGGCGCCGTGCGCCTCCAGCGCCTCGGCGCGGGTCTCGGTGAGCTCCTCCACCCGCTCGGTGAGGCTGGTGCGCCGGGTGGGGCGCAGCAGCACCTCGGCCAGCCGGGCCTGCCAGCGCACGAACCGCGGCACCAGCCAGAGCAGCGCCGCCAGGTCCAGGGCCGCCTGGAGGAACGGGAACGTGAGCGCCTGCGGCCAGGTGTACAGGTCCACGAACGCCGACACCGAGCCCTTCGGCGCGGCCCACCACCACAGCGGTATCGACGCCGCGTACGGGATCGCCGGCCAGAGCCCGACCGCCATCACCGCCATCACCAGGCCGCTGTAGCCGTGCGCGGCCATCCAGGCGATGTCCCGCCACAGCGCCGGCGACCGCACGATCCGGCGCGCCTCCCCCAGCCCCGCGTCCTCGCGGGACGGGTACGGCTCGGGGATCTCGCGGCCGAGCACCTGCCCGGCCCGGCGGCGTTCGGCGTTCGCGAGCGCGCGCAGCGGCTTCACCGCGTCCGGCAGCCACGGCAGCGCGACGACCAGGAGGGCGAGGAACACGAGCAGGGGCGCCACGCCGAGCAGCGCGGGCACGGTGATGCGCAGCGCGCCCACCAGGCGCCCCGTCGCCTCCGCGCTGCGCCGCAGCGCCGCCGTCACGGTCATCTGTGCCCTTGTCATGTCGCCTCTCGGCACACGCTATGTGAGCGCGCCGCGCGGCGCACCCGGGCCAGCTCCCCTGCCGATGGTGTAGCCCGCTACACCATCGATCGGAGAGTGCGCACCGATGTGCCCGGACCGCCCCGGAACCTAGGTTCGTCCTGGTGAGAGCGGGTTTCCCACGGAGGGCGAGCATGACGACGATGACGGCCGAGGCGACCGCGGTGGCGGTGCGCCTGGAGTCGATCACCAGGACCTACGGCGCGGTGCGGGCGCTGGACGACGTCACCTGGACGTTCCCGCGCGGCGGGTTCACGGCGGTGATGGGGCCGTCGGGCTCGGGCAAGAGCACGTTCCTGCACTGCGCGTCCGGCCTGGACCGGCCGACCGCCGGGACGGTCCGGATCGGCGGGACCGACCTCGGCCGGCTCGGCGAGGCGAAGCTGACCCGGCTGCGCCGCGAGCGGATCGGGTTCGTGTTCCAGGCGTTCAACCTGATCCCGTCCATGGACGTGGAGCAGAACATCACGCTTCCGCTGCGGCTCGGCGGCGCGGAGCCCGATCCCGCGTGGCTGGAGGAGGTGGTGCGCCGGGTCGGGCTGGCGGACCGGCTGCGGCACCGCCCGGCGGAGCTGTCGGGCGGGCAGCAGCAGCGCGCCGCCGTCGCCCGCGCGCTGATCACCCGCCCCGAGGTGGTGTTCGCGGACGAGCCGACCGGCGCGCTCGACCCGCGGTCGGCCCGCGGCGTGCTGCGGCTGCTGCGCGAGGCGGCGGACCTGACCGGGCAGACGGTCGTGCTGGTCACCCACGATCCGCTGGCCGCGGCGACCGCCGACTCGGTGCTGTTCCTCAGCGGCGGCCGGATCGTCGACGAGCTGTCCGCGCCCTCCGTCGCGGCCGTGATGAACCGGTGGGAGTCGCTGTGAAGAGGCTGGAGGGGAAGGGCGCGTTCGCGGGCGTCTTCGCGGCGCTGCTGTTCGCGGCGGTCCTGGTCGGGGCGTGCGGGGTGCTGCTGGAGTCGGCGCTGCGCGCGCACGCGCCGGTGGAGCGGTACGCCGCGGCGGACGCGGTCGTGACGGGTCCGCAGAAGGTGACCCAGCGGATGAAGCGGGTCGGCGACGATCCGGAGACGCAGAGCAGGCCCCTCGCGGAGCGCGCGCGGCTCCCGGTCGCGGCGGCCGGTCCGCTGCGGTCGGTGCCGGGCGTCCGGGCGGTGGTCGCGGACGTGTCGTTCCCGGTCCTGACCTCCACCGGACGCGCGGTGACGGGCCACGGCTGGGAGTCGGCCGCGCTGCGGCCGTACGAGCTGAGCGAGGGCCGGGCGCCGCAGGGGCCGGACGAGGTGGTGCTGAGCCGTTCGGCCGGTGCCCGGGCGGGCTCGACCGTCCGGTTGCAGGCCGGCGGCGCGCCCCGCGCCTACCGGGTCACCGGGCTGGTGTCGTCCGGACCCGCGGCGGCGTTCTTCACCACCGCGACCGCGACGGCGCTGAACGGGCACCCCGGGCAGGCCGACGCCCTGGCGGTGCTCACCGGCGGGAAGCCGGACGCGGCCGCGCTGCGCAAGGCGGCGCCCGGACTGACCGTCGCGACCGGCGCGGCGCGCGGCGACGCCGAGGACCGCGCCGTCGCCACCGCACGGCCCGACATCGTGGAGATCGCGGGGTCGTTCGGAGGCGTCGCCGTCATGACCGCGCTGGTCGTCGTCGGCGGGCTGATCGCACTGTCGGTGCGGGAGCGGGGGCGGGAGTTCGCGCTGCTGCGCGCGGTCGGCGCGACGCCCTGGCAGGTGCGGGGGCGCCTCGTCCGCGAGACGGCGCGCGCCGCCGTTCCGGCCGGGCTGATCGGCGGCGTCCTGTCGCTCGGCGCGGGCGCGGCGATGCACGCCGCGATGATCCGCAAGGGCGTGCTCCCGGACGGGTTCGGGCTCTCGCTCACCCCGCTGCCGGCGCTGGCCGCCCTCGCCGTCACGGTCCTCGCCGCGACCGCGTCCGCGCTGCTCGCCTCGCTGCGCGTCTCCCGGATCCGTCCGGTGCAGGCCCTCGGCGAGTCGGCCGCCGAGCCCGCGCGGCTGCCCCGCTGGCGCGTCGTCACCGGCGTCGTCCTCCTCGTCGCCGGCGCGAACGCGCTCGGGGTCGCGGCGGTCACGACCGGGCCGACCGCGAGCGCCTCCCTGGGCGGGCTGGTCATGGCGCTGATCGTCTCCGTCGCGCTGCTCGGGCCGCTGCTGGCCCGGGCCGGCGAGCGGGTCCTCGGACGGGCCGCCGCCGCGCTGTCCCCGGTCGCGGGGCGGCTCGCCCGGCACGCGGCGGGCGCCGCCGCGCTGCGCGCCGGCTCGATCATGACGCCGGTCGCGCTGGCCATCGCGTTCGCCGGCGTGCAGCTCTTCGCCCAGTCGACGATCGCCCACGCGACCACCGCGCAGTTCGCCGCCGGGAACCGCGCCGACCAGGTCATCGTGGCGAGCGGGCCGGGGCTGCCGCAGGGAGCGGCCGACGCCGCGCGGCGCGTCCCGGGCGTCACGGCCGCGACGCCCGTCAAGCGCACCACGGTCGTCATGGCCGTGAAGGAGCTGGGCGATAAGAACCTGCGGTCGCTGACCGCCCAGGGCGTGGGCGCGGACGCCGCCGCCACGATGGACCCGAAGGTCGCCTCGGGCGGGTTCGGCGCGCTGCGCGGCGACGCGGTCGCCCTGAGCCGCGACGTCGCGGGCGGCCTCCACGTCGGCTCCACCACGCCGCTGTGGCTGGGCGACGGCACGCGGATCGACGCCCGGGTCGTCGCGGTGTACGAGCGGGGGCTCGGCTTCGGCGACGTCCTCCTCCCCCACGACCTGGTCGCCGCGCACTCGTCCACGTCGCTCGACGACCACGTCCTCGTCCGCGGGCACGCCGACCTCCGGTCCGTGACGGCGGCGTACCTCGGCGCGCAGGCCGTCGGCCGCGACGCCTTCGGCGCCCGGCTGTCGGACGAGACCAGGCTGCAGGGGTTCATCAACTACGTCGTCGTCGGCGCGATCGCCGGGTTCATCGTCATCGGGCTCGTCACGACGCTGGCGCTGGCGACCGCGGCGCGGCGCCGCGAGTTCGCGCTGCTGCGGCTCGTCGGCGCGACCCGCCGGCAGGTGCTGCGGATGCTGCGGCTGGAGGCGCTCATCGTGCTCGGCACCGGAGCCGCCGCCGGCTCCCTCATCGTCGCCGTGGTCGTCCCGGCGTTCGCGACGGCGGTCACCGGGCTGCCGCTGCCCGCGGTGTCCCCGCTGACCTGCGCGGCGATCCTCGCGACCGTGGCGGGCTCCGGCGCCGCCGCCATCCTTCTGCCGGCCCGGGCGATGCTCCGCCGGCGCACCTCCCCGAAACTCCCGTGAAAGGCGCGCACATCATGAACGGCACCGGCAACACCGCCCGCTGGACCCTGTTCGGCCTCTTCCTGGCCGTGAACGTGGTCTCCAACATCACGCTCAAGGGCACCTGGCTGGAGATCCCCGTCAGCGTCCTCACCGGACTCGGCGTCGTCGCCGTCGTCCTGGATTACCTCCTGCGGGGCCGCCGCCGGGAACGCTGACACCCCGTGCGGGCCGCCCCGGCCGACCGAACCTCCGGCTCGTCCCCCGGGCGGCCCGCACCGCCGTTACCATCTCGGAGTGCCAAGATCCCGTTGGCATGCTCTGTACCGGAACGGCGTGAAATGGATGATGTCGAGATCCGGCGGCACCTGCCGGGCAACCTCCCGCAGCTGTTCGCCGACGGCGCGGACGGCGCCGGCCCGGGCGCGGACGGCGCCGCCGGGCGGACGCTGTCGGTGTCGCTCCCCGAGGGGGACGTGGTGTGGCCGGACCCCGGCTACCCGCAGCGGCAGTCGCTGATGCGGCCCGCCTTCTGGCTGAGCGACGAGCCCGTGCACGGCGAGCTGTGGGGCCGGCTGCGCGCCGAGCACTCCCGGTCCGGCCTGTGGCCGCTGCTGCTCGACGAGACCGACCAGCCGTGGGCGTCCGGCCAGATCGCGCCGGAGCCGGTCGCGGAGATCGGCAACTACTCGCCCGACGCGTTCCTCTACGAGGTGTGGGCCGACTGGGCGGAGCAGGCCGCCGACGAGGACCACGACGACCTGGCCCCGTTCGGGCGGCACTGCCCCGGTCCCGCCCCCGCCGGCACCCTGCTGGACGACCCGGACGCCGTCGCCGACCGGTACGCCCGCGCCCTCGGCGCGCGGGGACCGTCCCTCGGGCTGGTCGCGGTCGAGCGCGGCGCCGACGCGATCGCCGCGGTCGGCTGGCAGGGCGCGCTGAACCACAACGAGTGGACCGCGCCGCTCGCCGCCGTCCTGCGGGGCTGGGAGGAGCGGTTCGGCGCGCGCGTCGTCGGGCTCGGGTTCAACACGCTGGAGCTGAGCGTCGCCGCGCCGCCCGTGACGACCCGCCACGCGGTGCACGTCGCGGCGGAGCACTGGGCGTTCTGCCCCGACATCCTCTTCCAGGGCCCCGGCACCCTCGCCGGCTACGCCGAGGAGATCCGGGGCAAGACGCACTGGTCGTTCTGGTGGGACTAGAGGCGCGCAGGCCGCGCTAGCCGCGCGCGCCGAGCATCCGCAGCGCCAGGTGGGCGGTCAGCGCGCCGATCTCCTCCGGCGAGCGCGGCCCCTCGGGGCGGTACCAGCGGCAGACGTCGATCGCCAGGGACGACATGGCGCGCGCCGTGCCCTCGATGTCGGCGACGTCGAACGCGCCCGCCGCGGCGCCCGCCCGCACCTCCTCGCGCACCAGGGCGCGGACCCGGCGCCGGATCGCGGCGATCCGCCGCGCGTGCGCCGCGTCCAGCGCGCCCAGCTCGTTCTGGATGACGCGGGCGGCGCGGTGGTGGCGGGCGTGCCAGCGCGCGAAGGCGTACATCAGCGCCCGGACGCGCGCCGCGTGCCCCTCGACGCCCCCGACCGCGCCCTCCAGTTCCGCGAGCACGGACTCGTGGACGGTCAGCGCGATCTGGAACAGGAGGTCCGCCTTCGTCCGGTAGTGCACGTAGAGGGCGCCGGCGCTCATCCCGGCGCCGGCCGCGATGTGCCGCGTCGAGGTGCCGTGGTAGCCGAGTTCGGCGAAGGAGTCGACCGCGGCGAGCAGCAGGCGGCGCGACGCGTCCGGCGCGACGCCCGCCCACATGCCGCCGTCGCCGTCCGCGGAGCCGCTGCCGGGAGCCATGCGCGGAAGCCTAAGCGATCGCTCAGTACACTGGGCCCGCACTTCGCACCATTCCGGGAGGATCCGCATGCGGCGCACCGTCTTCGAGGCCGACCACGAGCTGTTCAGGGAGTCCGTGAAGGAGTTCGTCGAGCGGACGCTCCTGCCCCTGGACGAGGACATCCGCAATGAGCGGATGCTCAGGCGCGAGGTGTGGCTGGAGGCGGGCCGGCAGGGCTTCCTCGGCATGCAGGTGCCCGAGGAGTACGGCGGCCAGGGCGCCGGGGACTTCCGCTTCAACGCCGTGATCGGCGAGGAGCTCGCCCGCGTGGCGGTCGCCTACAACTCGATCGTGTCGATCCACATCGACATCTGCGCCCCGTACCTGCTGGAGCTGGCGACCGACGAGGCGAAGAAGAAGTGGCTGCCCGGGTTCTGCACCGGCGAGCTGATCACCGCGATCGGCATGACCGAGCCGTCCGGCGGGTCCGACCTCGCGGCGCTGAAGACCACCGCGGTCCGCGACGGCGACCAGTGGGTGATCAACGGCTCGAAGACGTTCATCACCAACGGCGGCCACGCCGACCTGATCATCGTCGCGGCCAAGACCGACCCCGAGCGCGGCGCGAAGGGCATCACCCTGTTCGGCGTCGAGGCCGGCACGCCCGGTTTCAGCCGCGGCACGAAGCTCGACAAGGTCGGGCAGCCGGAGGCCGACACGTCCGAGCTGTTCTTCGAGAACGTGCGGGTGCCGGACTCCCACATGATCGGCGAACTGAACCGCGGCTTCATCCACATGATGGAGCGGCTCTCGCAGGAGCGGCTCTCCTGCGCCGTCGCCAACGTCGCGCACGCCCGCGGCGTCCTGGACGAGACGATCGCCTACGTCAAGGAGCGCAAGGCGTTCGGGCAGCCGATCGGCCAGTTCCAGCACAACAAGTTCCTGGTCGCCGAGCTGATCACGAAGCTGGACGTCGCGCAGGCGTTCGTCGACCAGTGCCTGGCCGCGCACGTGGCGGGCGAGCTGTCCGCGGTGGACGCGTCCAAGGCCAAGTGGTGGAGCTCGGACGTCCAGAACCAGGTCATCGACGGCTGCGTCCAGCTGTTCGGCGGCTACGGCTACATGCGCGAGTACCGCGTGGCCCGCGCCTGGATGGACGCCCGCGTCACCCGCATCTGGGCCGGCTCCAACGAGATCATGAAGGAGATCATCGGCCGCGACGCCGGGCTCTGACCCGCGCCGCCGCGGCCGGCCGGAAGCACCGGCCGCGGCCGGGCGCGCCCGGGTGCGGCCTCAGCCCCGGCGGCGCCTCTTGGAC
>NZ_JBEYYT010000162.1:0-19083 GCF_040645715.1 Spirillospora sp. NPDC046719
CCCGACCTGCTCGCGCGGCGCGCGGGACGCGGTCCGTCCCGCCGCCAGCTCCGCCAGCGCGGTCCGCACCAGCCCGCGGGTGAGGGCGGCCTGCAGCACGGCCTCCTCGGCGGTCGGCACGGCGTCGGCCGCGCGGACCTCGACCGTCGGCAGGCGCGGGGAGGGCCGCGCCAGCCAGAACGACATCGCGGGGTCCACGACCACCCCGCATTCGGCGAGCCGGGCCGTCTCCCGGTCGTGGTCCTCGGCGGACGGGAACCAGGGCGGCAGCCCGGCCCCCGGGAACCGGGCCTGCTGGAGCATCCGCCAGCTCGCGTAGCCGGTGTCGGCGCCCGCGGCGTGCGGCGAGTTCGCCGACACCGCCAGCAGGGTCGGGAGCCAGGGGCGCAGGTGGTTGGCGACGGCGACCGCGGTGTCCCGGTCGGGGACGCCGACGTGCACGTGGCAGCCGGAGACCTCGTAGTCGCGCACGACGCCCGCGTACAGGTCGCGGATCCGGGAGAACCGCTCCCCCTCGGAGGTCGCCGGCACGGGGCAGGGCAGGGGCGCCGTCCCCGAGGAGATCAGCAGCGCGCCCTCCTGCCGCGCGGACGCGGCGAGTTCGCCGCGGGCCGCCGCGAGCCGCCGCCCGAGCGTCGGCAGATCCGTGCACACGGCGGACGCCGCCTCCACCTGCGTGCCGAGGAGTTCGAGGTAGAACTGCGCGCCGGAGGGCGTAGGAAGGTTCCGTGCGCGCGCGAGAACGGCCTCGGCGCTCGCCGTCGTCTCCCCGGTCACCGGGTCGGCGAGCAGGAACTCCTCCTCCACGCCGACCGTCAGGCCCGGCTCCTGCTCACTGATCGCGGTCGGTCGCATGGCGGGGGCCCTCCCGGTTCCGGCCTGAGCGGCGTCCCCCGCTCCGGTGCGCGTCAGTGGTCGAGGCCGTACAGGACCGCGGCGGTGACCGCGCCGTAGGCGGCGTGCGGGACCAGGTCGCTGATCCAGGACGACACCGGCCAGGCGCGCGGATCGGTGATGCCCAGCGCGGTCATCGGGCCGTCGCTGCCGAGCATGGCTCCGGCGGTGGCCAGCGCGGCGGTGACGGCCCGGCCCGGCCGCCACCCGGCGGCGGTGACGATCCCGAGCAGCGCCCCGGTGCCGATGCCGGCCGCCAGCCCGGTCAGCGGACCCAGGCCGGAGACGCGGTTGTCCTGCTCTTCGCCCTCGCCGGGCACCGGGATGCCGGTCTTGTCCGACAGCGCGCGCACCGTCTCCTCGGGCGTGTCGCTTCCCGGGCGCCCGCGCAGGGCCATGTCCAGATAGGTGACGCCGTTCAGCGCGGTCGTGCCCGCCGCGCCTGCGGCGGCGCCCCGCAGCGCTCCTCGCACCAAGCAGGCCATCCCGCGCCCCCTCCTGATCGTCCGCATCGGCCTCTTGTGCTGCGCTCCCCGCCGGCGCACCCGGCAAACATCGGCCCCGCGCCCCGCGCCGTCCTGCCGGCCTCGCGGCGGGACGGCTCAGTGGCGGGACGGCTCAGTGGCGGCGCCAGGTGGCGGGCGTCACGCCCCGCTCGCGCAGCGCCGCCTTGCGGACCTTGCCCGTCTCGGTCAAGGGAAGGTCCGGAACGATCTCGACGTAGCGGGGCACGGCGAACGGCGGCAGGTCGCGCTCGCAGTGCGCGATGAGCCCGGACGGCTCCAGCGAGCCGCCCGGCCGGAGGACGACCGCGACCATGACCTCGTCCTCCGCCAGCTCGGACGGGACGGGGAACGCGGCGGCCTCGGCGACGGACGGGTGGGCGCGGACCACCTCCTCGACCTCGGAGGAGGAGATGTTCTCGCCGCGGCGCCTGATCACGTCCTTGATGCGGTCGACGAAGCGGTACCGTCCGCCGGGTTCCCGGACGACGCGGTCGCCGGTCCGGCGCCACGAGCCGGGCGGCTCCACCGGGTCCCCGAGGTAGCCGGTGGAGAAGGCCAGCGGCCGGTGGCTGCGGACCATGAGCTCGCCGGGCACGCCGTCGGGCAGCGGGCGGAGCGCGTCGTCGACGACCCGGGCGGAGAACCCCGGCCGGACCGTGCCCATGTAGCCGGGTTCGCCGCCGCCCACCTCCGCGCCGATGACGTAGTTGGTCTCCGTGGATCCGAAACCGTCGATGAGCGCGACGCCGAAGCGCTCCTGGAACGGTTCCCACAGGTGCGCGGGAGTGGCGGGGGCGAGCGCGCGCGTGACGCGGTGCGCGCGGTCGTACGGGCCGGGCGGCTGCGCCATGAGCATCGGGACCATCGCGCCGAGCAGGTAGACGACGGTGGCCCCGGCGTCGCCCGCCCGGCTCCAGTGGCGGGACGCGGAGAACCGGGGTCCGAGCGCGAGGGACGCCCCGGCGATCATGGCCTGCATGAGCGCGTTGAGGGCGTTGGTGTGGAAGAGCGGCAGGCAGGTGTAGAGGACGTCCTCCGGCGTGAGGCGGAGCGCGCCGCCCACGTTGGCGCCCCACCAGCCGAACTGGGCGTGCGGGCACCGCACCCCGCGCGGCGGACCCGTCGTGCCCGAGGTGAAGAGGACGGCGGCGGTGTCGTCCGGGCGGACGGGCGCGGGCGGGATCGGCTCCGCCTCCGCGCAAGGCTCCACGGAATCGATGGGCCACGGGTCCCTGCCGCAACCCGCGAGGAGCCCGGCGTACTGCCGCTCCGCAACCACGATCGACGGTTCGGTCATGTCCAGGGCGTGCCGCAGGCCGCGTTCGCGGAGCCCGGTGTTCAGGGGGACCAGGACCGCGCCGAGCCACGCGCAGCCGAGGAACAGGTCGACGAACTCCCGCCGGTTGGCCGACATGACCGCCACGCGGTCGGCCGGCCGGACACCGCGTCCCGCGAGCGTCGCCGCCGTGCGGGCGGCCGCGTCCGCCGACTCCCGGTACGTGCGGGTCGCTCCGTCCGCGTGCAGGAAGGGGCGGTCGGCGAACGCCTTGGCCGCCGTGGTGAGGAGGTCCGGGATGGTCGCCGGTTCGTTCATCGCAGGATCCCGCCCTCCCGGAGCGCGGCGATCCGGTCCGCCGGGAGGCCGACGATGTCGCGCAGGACCGCGTCGGTGTCGGCGCCGAGCCGCGGTGCGGCGTGCCGGATCCCGCCCGGGGTGCGGGACAGCCGGATCGGCACGCCTTCGTGCAGGAATGCTCCCGCGGTGGGGTGCTCCGCGCGCACGTAGAACCCGCGCGCCCGCAGCTGCGGGTCCTGCTCGACCAGGTCCCGGCCGTCCTGCACCGCTCCGGCCGGCACGCCCGCGGCCTGCAGCAGCTCGGCGGCGGCGTCGGCGGGCATCGTGCGCGCCCAGGCGGCGATCGCCTCGCCGGCGGACGCGGCGCGCCGGTCGCCGAGGCCCGGGCACCCGATGACCTCGCGCAGCGCCGCCCACTCCTCGTCGGACCGGACGCTCACGGCCAGCCACCGGTCGGGGCCCAGGCAGCGGTAGACGCCCTGCGGCGCGAACGACGGGTGGGCGTTGCCGCGCGGCTCCGGCGGCTCCGACGCGATCACGCTGGTCCCCATGTGGGCGGCGATCGCCTCCAGCTGGGACAGGTCGACGTGCTGCCCGCGCCCGGTCCGGTCGCGGTGCTCCAGCGCGGCGACCGTGGCGAGCGCGGCGTGCAGGCCGGCGACGATGTCGCCGTGCCCGTAGATGACCCCGACGACGTCGTCCGGCGCCCAGCCCGTCAGGCCGGTGAGCCCGGAGAGCGCGGACACCGTGTCGGCGTAGGAGACCCACCCGTTGCGCGGACCGGTGTGGCCCATGCCCGACATGCTCACGTAGACGATGTCCGGCTTGATCTCGCAGAGCGCGCCGTAGCCGAGCCCCATCCTCGTCATCACGGCGGACGAGAAGTTCTCGACGACGACGTCGCTCGCGGCGACGAGCTCGCGCAGCACGGCGAGGCCCTCGGGCGTGCGCAAGGCGAGCGCGACGCTGCGCTTGTTGCGGTTGACCTCGTTGAAGTAGCCGTTCCCGTCGTGGAAGGCGCTGTCGTCGGGGTCGGCGTGCGGGCCCCTCGACAGGTGCATGAACGGCGCGAACCTCGTCGGGTCGGGCCGGGTCCGCGACTCGACCTTGATCACCTCGGCGCCGTGGTCCGCCAGCACCTTCGTGCAGTACGGCCCGGCGAGCACCCAGGTCAGGTCGAGCACGCGGACGCCCGCGAGCACGGGCGCCGCCGGGGCGCCGCCGGCGTCGCCGGCCGCCGGGGCCTCCGGCTCGCGCGGTGCGTCGAGAAGCCCCTGGTCGGCGCCCGGTTCCGACACGGTGAGCGACGACACGCGCCGCCCCTCGGGGAAGGCGAACCCGAAGCCGAGATCGGCCCGCTCCCCCGCGGCCGTCCGGGTCGTCAGGAAGAACTCGCGGGCCCGCAGCTGCGGGTCGGCGGGCAGCTCGTCCGGGCGCTGCACCGGCGCCCACGGCAGCTTGCGCGCCTGCGCCAGCTCGGCGAACTCCGCCTTCGGATACTTGCCCGCGAAGCTCTGGACGACCTCGAAGACGTGCTTCTGGTGCTTCTTGCGCTCGACCGGGCTCTGCCAGCGCGGCTCGTCCAGGTCGGCCTGCGCGCCCTCCTCGCGGAGCCAGTCCAGCAGCGCGTCCCACATGCGGGGGCTGCCGCCGAGACCGCCGCCGAGGTGGCCGTCCGCCGCCCGGAACAGGCCGTGCGGGACCAGCGGATGCTCCCGCCCGGGGCGCGGCGGCACCCGGTCCTCGTGCAGGTAGGCCAGCGCACCGGCCTCCAGGGCGGCGGCGACGCACTCCTGCGCCGACACGTCCGCGACCTGCCTGCCGTCCCCCCGGCGGCGCGCCCGCAGCCCGAGCTGCACGGCGATCGCGGCGTTCACCCCGGCGAGCTGCTCGGCCTGGTTCTCCGGGAGCGCCAGCGGCGGCCCGTCGGGGTCGCCGACCTGCGCGAGCATCCCGCCGAGCGCCGCGACGACGAGGTCGGTGCCCTGCCAGCCGGCGCGCGGTCCGGAGCAGCCGAACGGCGTGACCCTGACGTGGACGAGATGGCCGGGCCCGTCGGCGCCGCCGGGCGTCCCGTCCAGCAGGACGTCGGCGGTCGAGAGGAGGCGGCGCAGCCCGGCGCGGTCGTCGGCGCCGAGGACGACCGACCGCTTCCCGGCGTGCCAGTGGGCGAACGCCCAGCCGTCCCCGTCCCGCCGGGCCGGGTCGCCGCCCGGCGGTTCGACGAGCACCACCTCGTGGCCCAGACCGACCAGCAGCCGCCCCGCGAACCGGGTGAACGGGCCGGGCAGCTCGACGACCCGCACCGCCGGACCGCCCATCAGCGCTCCTGGTTCAGGAAGCCGGTCACGATGCTGTAGTAGTCGGCGGGGCGTTCCTCCTGGAGGTGGTGCGAAGCCCGGTCCATCACGTGCAGGTTCCCCTTCGGCAGCATCCGGGCGAGCATCAGCGGGTAATCGGGGGTGAGGAACGCGTCGTGCATCCCCCAGATGAACAGCGCCGGCGCCTGGATGTCGCCGAGGACGCCGGACAGGTCCTGCCAGTCGCCGCGCGGATCGTCGGACGCGCCCGCGAGCGCGGTCTCCTCCGGGTCGATGCTCTGCTCGTACCGCATCGTGACGGTCGCGTCGGGGACGGCGTCGGGGTCGTACCACTCCAAAGTCGCGATCAGCTCGCGCATCTTCTCCCAGGACGGGCCCGTGCCGCCGAAGTAGCGGTCGCGGGCCTTGCGGCCGCGGTGCCCCCGCTCGGGCAGCGGCGCGAGCGGGCCGTGCCAGACCGGCTGGCTGCCCGTGACGACCAGCGACCGCACCCGGTCGGGGTAGCGGGCCGCGAGGTTCAGCGCGATCGTCCCGCCCCAGGAGTTGCAGACGAAGTCGGCGCGGTCGACGCCCAGCTCGTCCATGAGCGCGACCGTCTTGGCCGCGTGGAAGTCCCACATCGGGCCCTTGATGACGGTCTTCTCGGACCTGCCGTACTGCAGGATGTCCACCAGCAGGACCCGGCGGTCCCGGGCGAACAGCGGCGCGACCTGCCCGAAGTCGGACCAGGCCGTGCAGCCCGGCCCGCCGCCGTGCAAGAAGATCGTCGCGCTGCCCTCGCCCAGCTCGATGTAGTGGTAGGTGACGCCGTCCGCCTGCGCGTACGCCCCCTCGGGGGCCGGCCGAATCTGCATGAGGTCCATGCGCCGATCGTGCTGGAGGGGGCGTCCCGTCCCAAGCCCGGCGGTCCGGTGAGCGGGCCGTCCGCGTCGCCGTCCGGAGGGGCCGCCGCCTAGCCTCCAGATCCGGCGCGCCGGTCCCGGCCCGCCGGATCCGCGGAGAGGGAGGCAGCACATGACGCCGACCGAGGAGGCGGGCGAGCGCGCCCGCGCACTGATCGGCCGGGCCGAGCGCCGCTCGCTCGGCCCGGTGGACGCGGCGGCCTCCGCCGAGTTCGCCCGCGCGGCCGGCGAGACGGCCCCGCGCCTGGTCGACCCCGGCGACCCCGCGTTCACCGTCCACCCGATGTACCTGGTCAGCCTGCTGCGCGGCGCGCCGGGCGCCGGGGACGGGGAGTTCCGCCCCGACGGCATGTACCGCGACGAGGTGCCCGGCACCGACGGGCTGGCCGTCCGGCTGATGGCGGGCGGGCAGGAGATCCGCTGGCGCGGCGCGGTGCGTCCCGGGGAGCGGGTCCAGGTGGACCGCGTCCTGCGGTCCGTCGAGCGCAAGGGCCGGGAGCCCGGTTTCCTGCTGCTGACCGTCGGCAAGACCTACTCGACCGAGCGGGGCCCGCTGGCCGAGGTCACGGAGAGGTTCATCGTCCGATGACCCGGCGCGTCGAGGCCGGCGACCCGGTTCCGCGGGCCGAGCTGGTCCCGGACGAGGTGCGGCTGCTGCGGTTCGGGGCGGTGACGCGCAACGCGCACCGCATCCACTACGACACCGCGTTCGCCCGCTCCGAGGGCCTGGACGGGCCGGTCGTCATGGCGCAGCTGCACGGCTGCCTGTTCTTCCGCGCCGCCGCGGCCTTCGCCGGCGAGGCCGGGGAGGTCCGCTCGGTCGCCTGGCAGAACCGGGCACCCGCCTACGCGGGCGACCGGCTGGTGGTGACGGGCGTGGTCGAGTCCGTCGACGAGGCGTCCGGCGAGGTGACGCTCGCGCTCGACGAGCGGCGCGGGAACGGCGACGGCCCCGGCGAGACGTGCTGCCGGGGCCGTGCCGTGGTCGTCCCGCGCTGAACCGGCGCCCTCCCCGCGCCGCGCCGGGTCAGTCGATCTCGAGCGCCACCTTGCCGACGGCCTCACCGCCGCGCAGCCGCCCGACCGCCTCCTCCAGCCGGTCGAACGGGTACCGCTCGATCGGCAGCGTCAGCTCGCCGGCGTTCAGCTCCGCCAGCAGCCGGTCGGCGTCCGCCGCGACCTCCGCGCCGCGCGTCATGAGGTTGACGGGCAGCAGCGAGACGTCCGCGAGCAGGAAGTCCGCGAGGTCCAGGCGCAGCTCGCGGCCCGCCGTGTAGCCGACCAGCGCGGCCCGGCCCCGGCCCCGCACCAGCCCGAGCGCGGTGGCCAGCACCGCGCCGCCGACGGTGTCGATGACCGCGTCGAGCGGGCCGCCCGCGGTGTCCTCCGCCAGCTCGGACGCCAGCACCGGCTTGGCGGGCGGCGGCACGCTGCCGAGCTTGGCCGGGCGGCCGACGACGCCGATCACCTCGGCGCCGGCGCGGGCCGCGAGCTGGACGGTCAGCGCCCCGACCGCGCCGGCCGCTCCCGTCACCGCGACCCGCTCCCCCGGCCGGATCGCCGCGACGGTGTGGACCGCCGCCTGCGCCGTCCCGGCGGGCGAGAAGAAGCAGCAGGCCAGCGCCGGGTCGGTGCCGGGCGGGACGGGCACGACGGCCGTGTCCCGCACGACCGCGTGCTCGGCCCAGCCGCCGTCGCGACTCAGCCCTGCCCCGCCGCCGCGGATCCGCACGGCGGTCCCCTCCGGGTGGACGTCGGAGGCCACCACGACCCCGGCCGCCTCCGTGCCGGGCACCGCGGGCAGGTCCGGCAGGACGCCGAACTCCCCGTCCACGACGTTGAGGTCGAGATGGCCGACCTGCGCCGCCCGCACCCGGACCAGCGTGTGGCCGGGCGGGCGGTCCGGGACCGGCCGCGTCACCAGGCGCGGAAGCTCGCCGAACCGTTCCAGGACGAGCGCCCGCGAGACCTCGGGCGAACCGCTCACAGCTTCACCTCGTAACGGTGCAGGAGCCGGGACGCCACGACGCGCAGCACCCGGTCGAACGCGAACCCGAGCACGCCGAGCACGATGATGCCCACGAACACCCAGTCGATGCGGCCGTAGTTGCGCGAGGTCCAGATGAGGGCGCCGAGCCCCACCTGCGCCGCGACGATCTCCGCCGAGACGATGGTGAGGAAGCTGTTCCCCATGGCCAGCCGCGCGCCGGTGACGATGTGCGGGACGGTCGAGGGCAGCACGACCGACCGCATCACCTGCCAGCGGCCCGCGCCGAGCGCCGCGGCGGCGCGCAGCCTGGTCTCGTTCACCGACAGGACCCCGGCGATCGTGTTCAGCGTGACGATGAACACCGAGGTGTAGAAGATCAGCACGACCTTGGACGCCTCGCCGATGCCGAGCCACACCACCGCGAGCGTGACGAACGCGACCGGCGGGATGAACCGGAAGAACTCGATGTAGGGGTCCAGCAGCCGCCGGATGATCGGCACCTGGCCCATCAGCAGCCCGACCGGCACCCCGACGACCAGGCCGAGGCCCCATCCGATGAGGATGCGCCGGCCCGAGGCGATCACCGAGTTGCCGAGCGTGCCGTCGGCGGCCAGCTCGCGGGCGGCCGAGAGCGTCTCCCCCGGCGAGGCGACCAGCGCCGACCCGTACTTCATCGCGAGCAGCTGCCAGATCCCGACGCCGATGGCGATCGACACCGCGAACAGCCCGGCGGAGCGCAGCCGCGCGCCCATCGCCCCGGACGTCCGCCGCTCGGCCCGCGGGCTCGCCGCGGGGTCCGCTGACACGACCGTCATCTCCGCCCCACCTCCGGATCGTCGACGCCCTGGTCCCGCAGCGCCTTGCGGACCTCCTCGCCGATGTCGGCGCGCAGGCGCGCGCGCAGCTCCGCCGTCTCCGGCGCGGTGTCGTCGCGGGGCCGCGGCAGGTCCACGGCGTAGACGGACTTGATCGTCGCGGCCGGCCCGGCGGTCATCACCGCGATGCGGTCGCCGAGCAGGATGGCCTCGTCGATGTCGTGGGTGACGAACACGACCGTGCAGCCGGACGCCTCCCAGATCCGGGCCATCTCCTCCTGCATCACCTGCCGGGTCTGCGCGTCGAGCGCCCCGAACGGCTCGTCCATCAGCACCACCCGCGGCTCGTTGGCGAGCACCCGGGCGATCTGCACCCGCTGGCGCATGCCGCCGGACAGCTGCCCCGGGAACCGGTCGGCGCAGTGGCGCAGCCCCACCAGGCCGAGGTACTCGTCGGCGACGGCCTTCCGCTCGGCCTTCGGCCTGCCCCGCATGCGGGGCCCGAACGCGACGTTCTGCCGGACGGTCAACCAGTCGAACAGGGCCTCGCTGCTCTGGAAGACCATGCCGCGGCCCGGGTCGGGCCCGGTGACCGGAGCGCCGTCGACGGTGAGGCGCCCCTGCCGCACCGGGACGAACCCGGCCAGCGACGACAGCAGCGTGGACTTGCCGCAGCCGCTCGGGCCGAGCAGGCAGAGGAACTCCCCGGCGGCGATCTCGAGCGACACGTCCCGCACCGCCTGGAACGACCCGAAGGCGATGCCCACGGTCGAGACCGAGACCGCGGCCCCGTGCCCCCCATTCCCGGGCGCGGTGGAATCCGCGCGCGGCCGAGCCGCGCCGGACGCGCGGCGGCCGGTGTCGATGGCCTTGGTCATCCCGTTCCCTTCGGCTGCCCGGTGTACCAGTTCTGCAGCACCCCGGTGGTCACGTCCGGCTTCGACTTGACCTTGCCGGTGCCGAGGAACCAGTCGGCCGTCCTCGCGTAGTTCCGCACGTCGGCGGCCGTGATGCCGCGCACCCCGTAGTCGATCTCCCTGACGGCGGTCAGCGTCTGGCTCGTGGGGATCTTCGCGGCCTTCTCGGTCGCCTTCGCCGCCGCGTCCGGGTCGGACTCGGTCAGCCGCGCCGCCTCCGCGAGCGTCTGCGCCACCTTCTGGGCGGTGTCCTTGTCGCCGTCCAGCCACTTCTGGGTGCTGACCAGCCAGTGCTGGTAGACGAGGCCGTAGGAGCCGCTGTCCTCCAGCACCTTGCCGCCGAGCGCGACGCCCTTGGCGGGCCACGGCTCCCACAGCACGTAGGCGTCGACGTCGCCCTTCTGCAGGAGCGCCGGGATCTCCGGCGGGTCGGCGGTCACGAACTTCACCGACTTCGGGTCGATGCGCCGCGACTGCAGGAACCGGGTGGCGGCCAGTTCCGACAGGCCCGGCACGATCGCCATCTTCCTGATCTTCGACGGGTCGGAGATCGCGGGCCGGGTGACGACCTTCAGGAAGTGCCCGGACTCCTCGTACACCAGCAGCGCCCGCAGACCGGGGTCCTGCGGCAACTTCCCGATGGTCGTGACGTCGGAGTTGCCGGCGAGGTTCACCGTGCCGGCGGTGAGCGCGTCGAGGGCCTGTCCGCCGGTGCCGAACTGCACGAGCTTGACGTTGAGGCCGTGCTTCTTCCACAGCCCCCGGGAGTCGGCGAGGAACAGCGGCGCGTACGCCGCATCGACGCCGACGCCGATCCGGATCTCGGGGCCGGAGCCGGCGGCGCCGGCGGAGTCGGTGGTGCCGCTGCCGCACGCCGGGAGCGTGCACAGCGCGGTGATGATCGAGATGACGCCGGCGAGGCGCCGTCTTCTGGCCCGTGCCTCCATAACACCTCATAAGTTGGAAGGTCAGCAGCTGGTAGGGGCCGGTACAGCGGGGTGGGTAGCCGGATTCGGCGAACAATAGGTGGCGTTTCCGCGACGCCGCATGGCTCGGGGTCCGCTCAGCGAGACGCCCTCAGTGAGCGAGGTAGCCGCCGTCCACCACCAGCGTGGAGCCGGTGATGAACGCCGCGGCGGGCGAGGCCAGGAGCAGCAGCGCGCCCGCGAGGTCGGACGGCTCGCCCCACCGGGCGAGCGGCACCTCCCGGTCCACGAACGCCCGCGCCACCGGGTCGTCCCGGGACCCCGCGTTCATCTCGGTCAGGATCGGGCCGGGCATCAGGCAGTTGACGGTGACGCCCGTCCCGGCCAGCTCCAGGGCCAGCGACTTCGTCAGCTGGACCACCGCGCCCTTGGACGCCGCGTAGGCCGCGCGCTCCGGCGCCCCGGCCGCGCCGAGCACGGAGCCGAGCGTGACGATCCGCCCGGAGCCGGCGGCGGTCATGGCGCGTGCGGCGGCCCGGCACGCGTACCAGGTCCCGAAGACGTTGGTGGCGAAGCAGCCGTGCAGGTCCGCGGTCGGCAGCGCGGTGACCGCTCCCCTGGCCAGCCGGCCGGCGCTCGTGACCAGCACGTCCAGCCGGCCCCACCGCCGCACGACCTCCGCCGCGGCCGCGTCGACCTGCGCCTCGTCGGTGACGTCGCAGCCGAGCCCGGCGACGGTGCCGCCGCCGCGCTCCAGCTCCTCGGCCTTCCGCTCGGCCCGCTCCGCGTCCCGGGACAGGATCGCGACCTTCGCGCCCGCGCCGAGCAGGACCCGGGCCGCCTCCGCGCCGATGCCCGAGGTCCCGCCCGTGACCAGGGCGGTCCGTCCGTCGAGGGAGAACATCGCGTTCCGCATGAATTCGTCCATGGTCCGGACCCTGGCACGCGCGGGGCGCCCCGCCATCGTGCGGCGGTCCGCCCAGCGAGACGGGTCCGTAGGCGATCCGGCCCGGCGGGCCGATCCTCGGTTGCATCGTTCCAGCAACGGGAGGACACGCAGATGACGACGGGTGAGGACTCGCTCGACCGGGCGTCCGGACCGGAGCCCGCGGCCGCGCCGCCGGACGGGCCGCGGGACGGTACGGCCAGGCCGCGGCCGCGCCGCAGGCCCACCGCACCAGGCCGGCAGGACTGGTCGTCGTGGCCGCACTACGACGCCGCCGCCGCGGGGTTCCGGGGCTACTGGTACCCGGTCACATGGTCCAGCCACATCACCGGCGATCCCCGCCCCTACACGATCTGCGGCGAGAAGATCGCCCTGATCAGGGACAACGGGGTGGCGTACGCGCTGCACGACCGCTGCCCGCACCGCGGGGTGCCGCTCTCGGAGGGCGACCGGCAGTTCCCGGGCACGATCAGCTGCCCGTACCACGGCTGGACGTTCGACCTGCCCAGCGGCCGGCTGGCCGCGGTGATCACCGACGGGCCCGACTCGCGGATCTGCGGGAAGGTCGGGGTGCGCACCTTCGCGGTGGAGGAGCGCCTCGGGATGGTCTGGGTGTACCTCCCGGTCGCCGGCGAGGAGCCGCCGCCGATCGACGAGCAGATCCCGGAGGAGCTGGTCGGCAACGCCTTCGTGCTGGGCGGGCGGATCGAGCCGCGCCGCGGCAACTGGCGGTTCGCCTGCGAGAACGGCTTCGACGAGGGCCACGCGAAGTACCTGCACCGCACGGCCCTGTGGCGGTTGTTCAAGCCGATGCCCACCTGGAACGTCACGCGGGTCATCACCGAGGGGCGGTGGATCTTCCGCGTGCAGGACGAGGTGCACTGGGAGGCCGACTTCCCGGGCGTGGGCCGGTGGACGAACAAGCGGTGGTGGAAGATGCAGCCGCCCAAGGAGTCGTTCAACATCGGCAACACCGGCAAGCCGAAGCGGGTCGACCCGGTGATCGAGGCAGGCGACTTCCCCGGGTTCGCGTCGCTGTCGATGCCCGGGATGCTGCGCATCGTCTACCCGAACTTCATCCACTACGAGTTCTACGTCCCCGTCGACGCCGACCACCACCGGTACGTCGGCGTGATGGTGAACTTCACGCAGGGCTGGAAGACCCTCGGCTTCTACACCAAGTACCTGGGCGCGATCCGCTGGCTGTTCCACGGCCAGTTCTCCGGCCAGGACGCCTGGATGGTCGACGTCACCGACGCTCCCCCCGAGAAGCTCTACCGCCCCGACGTCTCGCTGACCGCCTGGCGGAGCCTCAGCGAGGAGGAGTACGCCAAGCGGCTCGCCGAGTGCGGCGCCGACACCGCTCCCGCGACCACCAGGAAGAAGTGAGGACCATGAAGCGCGTTGTCGTCGCACTGTTCTGCGGAGCGGCCCTGGCCGTGGCGGTCCCCGCGCTGTGGCGGTGGATCGCCCGGACGACCGGCACGCAGGTCCACAGGATCAACCAGTGACGGCGCCGGGGGCGGGCGGCGACGGCCCGGACGGGCTCGCCGGCCTGGACGAGCGCCGGCGCGGCCTGGTCGCCGGCGCCTGGGCGCACATCACCCGCGAGCGGCTGGCGGAGCTGGTCACCGGGCTCGTGGACGTCCCCAGCCCCACCGGCGACGAGGGCCCGCTGGCCGAGCACATCGCGGCCGAGCTGGCGGCGGCCGGGTGCGACGCCAGGGTGCAGCCGCTCGACGACCGGCAGGCGAACGCGTGGGCGCGGCTGGACGGCGACGGGACCGGCCCCGACCTGATGCTGTACGCCCCGATCGACACGCTGACCGCCGGCGACCCGGCCGAGGACGTGCCGTGGATCGGCGACGGGCTGCGTCCCGACATGCGGCCGGAGGCGGTCGTCGACGGCGACCTGGTGACGGGCCTCGGCGCCTCCAACCCCAAGGGCCACGCCGCGTGCGTGATGATGGCCGCCGAGGCCGTCGCGCGCGCCGGGGTCCCGCTGACCGGCGACCTGATCGCCGCGTTCGGCGCCGGGGGCATGCCGACCAACGCGCGGCCCACCGGCCCGCGGCGCAACACCGGGCAGGGCGCGGGCTGCTCGTTCCTGCTGGAGCAGGGCGTCTGGGCCGACTTCGCCCTCATCGCCAAGCCCGGCTGGACGGTCTCCTGGGAGGAGGTCGGGCTGGCCTGGTTCGAGGTGACCGTCCGGGGCGTCCACACCTACGTCGGGTCGCGGCACCGGCTGCCCTACGACAACGCGATCGCGGCGGCGGGCCTGGTCGCCCAGGGTCTCGAGGAGTGGTTCGCCCGGTACGCCGAGCGGCACACCGAGGGCACGGTCGCCCCGCAGGGCGTCGTCTCCTCGATCCGCGGCGGGTGGCCGCGGATGGCCGCGGTCACCACGGCCGCCTGCAAGCTCCGCGTCGACCTGCGGCTCAGCCCCCGGACGACGCCGATGCAGGCCAAGCGGGAGTTCCTCGCCGCCCTCGACGCGATCAAGGCGGACCATCCGGGGGTGGACGCCGGCGCCGAGCTGATCCTGGCGATCCCCGGCACCGCCAGCGACCCGGACGGCTGGGCGTGCCGCAGCGCGATCGCGTCCTGGGAGGCGCTGGAGGGCCGCCCCCACGAGGTGATCCGCGGGAACAGCGGCGCGACCGACGCCAACATCCTGCGCGGCCGGGGCGTCCCCACGGCCCGCATCGGGATGCCGAAGGTGACGGACGCGCCGTTCGAGATCGACTTCTCGCGCGGGATGAACACCGTGGACCTGCGGGAGATGGAGCGGCTGACCCGCCTCCTGGTCCGCACCGCCGTCGACACCCTGACCCGTTCCCGGGACGACCTGGCCGGGGACGCGGCGTCCGCGACCGAAGGAGCGCGCGCATGACCGACATCGTCCTCGGCGTGGGGGCGTCCCACTCCACGCTGATGAACACGCACTGGGAGGAGACCGTCCACAAGGACCGCGCCGAGCGGTTCCGGGACGCGCTCGGGCGCGCGCGGGACGCCATCGCCGCCACGCGCGCCGACACGGTCGTCCTCGTCGGCTCCAACCATTTCCGCGGCTTCTGGCTGGACCTGATCCCGAGCTTCACGATCGGCGTCGGCGAGTGCCTGGCCAGCGGCGAGGCCGGGACGCCCGAAGGTCCGCAGCCGGTGGACGAGCCGCTCGCGCGGCACATCGCCGGCACGCTCGTCGAGTCCGGGCGGTTCGACGTGGCCTACTCCGCCAGGCTGCAGATCGACCACGGCCAGTCGCACGCGATCCAGTACCTGCTGGACGGGCTGGACGTGCGGATCGTCCCGCTGGTGGTGAACGTCTTCGCGCATCCGCTGCCCACGCTGGACCGCTGCGAGCGGCTCGGCCGCGCCGTCCGGGAGGCGGTGCTGGACTTCCCCGGGGACCGGCGCGTCGCCGTGGTCGGGTCCGGCGGCCTGTCGCACCGGCTGCCCTGGCCGGACTGGCGCGACCCGCACGGGGACGACGAGGAGTTCATGGTCGGCGCGTGGCTGAACGGCCGCGACAACTGGCGGGACTACGACGCGCGGCGCCGCCGGATCGTCCGCGCCGCCGCGCCGGCCGTCAACGCGGAGTTCGACGAGGAGTTCCTGTCCCTGCTGGAGGCCGGGAAGGCGGCCCGGCTGACCGAGTACACCACCGAACGGCTCACCGAGGTGGCCGGCAACGGCGCGCAGGAACTGCGCACCTGGCTGCTCATGGCGGCCGCGATGGACCACGTTCCCGGGCGGCGCCTGGCGTACGAGGTCGTCCCCGAGTGGCTCACCGGGATGGGCGTGGCCGTCCTGGACCCGTCGGCCGCGTGACGCGGACGGGCCGAACGACAGCGAAAGGCGATTCATGAGCATCTGGACCGAACTCGTCGACCTCGACTACCGGCACGCGTACGTGGACGCGGGCGGCGTCCGCACCCGCGCCCTGCAGGCCGGGCCGGAGGACGGCGAGCACGTCGTCTTCCTGCACGGGACGACCGGGCACCTGGAGGCGTTCGTCCGCAACATCCCGGCGCACGCCGAGCGCTACCGCTGCCACGCCATCGACATGCTCGGGCACGGCTACACCGGCAAGCCGGGCAAGCCCGGCGAGATCCCCGCCTACGTCGACCACCTGATGGCCTACCTCGACGCGGTCGGAGCGGAGCGCGCGCACCTGGTCGGGGAGTCGCTCGGCGGCTGGGTGGCGTCGTGGGCGGCGAGCGAGCACCCCGACCGCGTCGCCTCCCTGGAACTGCTCTGCATGGGCGGGACGAAGGTCAACCCGGCGGTGATGGAGCGGCTGAAGACCTCGACCCGCCGGGCCGTGGAGAGCGACGACCCGGCTCTCACCGAAGAGCGGCTGCGGCTCCTGTGGGCGCACTGGGACGAGGACCTCGGCGACGAACTGACCGAGGTCCGGTTCGACATCTACCACCGGCCGGAGTTCGCGGAGAACCTGCGCGACCTGCTGGCGCTGCAGGAGGTCGAGACGCGCGAGCGCAACCTGCTGCGGCCCGAGCGGATGGCCGCGATCAAGGCGCCGACGCTGGTGGTGTGGGGCAACAAGAACCCGTTCGGGGCGGTCCCCGAGGCCGAGGCGATCGCGGCGGCGATCCCGGGAGCACGGTTGGAGATCTTCAACGACTGCGGGCACTGGCCGCAGCACGAGAAGGCCGACCTCTACAACCCGCTGAGCCTGGCCTTCCTCGCCGAGGCGTCATGACGGCGCCGGCAGCACGGGGAGCCGCGGCCGGCCGCGCGCCGGCCCCGCCGGTCCGGTTCGGCTACGCCGACACCCCGCGCGGGCAGGTGCACTACGCCGAGTGCGGCACCGGCTCGCCCGTGGTGCTGCTGCACCAGACGCCGCGGTCCTGGGACGAGTTCCGGGAGGTGCTGCCGCTGCTCGGCCGCACCCACCGGGCCATCGCGATGGACACCATCGGCTTCGGCGCGTCCGCGCCGATCGCCGAGCACTCGATCGAGACCTACGCCGCGACGGTCGTCGACTTCCTGGACGCGCTCGGGCTCGGCGAGGTCGCGCTGGTCGGGCACCACACCGGCGGGGTGATCGCGGTCGAGGTGGCGGCGCGGGCGCCGGACCGGGTCGGGGCGCTGGTGCTGTCGTCCACCCCGTACGTGGACGCGCGGGCGCGGGAGGCGCGCCGGCACCGGCCGCCGATCGACGAGGTCGAGCCGGATCCCGACGGGGCGCATCTGGCCGAGCTCTGGCGCCGCAGGCGGCCCTACTATCCGCCGGGCCGGCCCGATCTGCTCACCCGATTCGTGCGCGACGCCCTCGTCCTCGGCGAGGATGTGGAACGCGGCCACGAGGCCGTCGGTCGCTACCGGATGGAGGAGCGCATCGGCCTGGTCCGCTGCCCCACGCTCTGCGTGGGCGCTTCGGCCGATCCATTCACCGCGCCTGACCTGCAGAATTTGTCATCGCAACTTAACACGTCAAGGGTGGCGGTGATCGACGGGGGCATGATTCCGTTGATGGAACAACGACCGGCGGAGGTCTGTGAATTGATCGCCAGGTTCCTGTCATGACCATCGTTTCGATCGACGTCCCCCGTTCCGAGCGCCCGGGTCCGCGGCAGGGCGCCTGCCCCGATCCGATGAACTCCGTCCTGGGCAAGGCCCAGCTGATCATCGAAGCGTTCACCGTCGACGACGCCACCCTGTCCCTCGCCGCCCTCGTCCGGCGCACCGGCGTGGCGAAGGCGACCGTGCACCGGCTGGCGCACGAGCTGGTCGAGTGGGGGCTGCTGGAGCGCGACGGCTGCGACTACCGGCTGGGCCTGCGGCTGTTCGAGATCGGCCAGCGGGTGCACCGGCAGCGGATCCTCCGCGAGATCGCCCAGCCCTACATGGAGGACCTCCTCCTCAGCACGCACGAGACCATCCACTTCGCCATCCACGACGGCCTGGAGGTGCTGTACCTGGAGAAGATCCTCGCGCACCGGGGCCTCGGCGAGCAGTCGCGGGTGGCCGGCCGCCTCCCGCTCTACTGCACCGCCACCGGCAAGACCATCCTGGCGTTCGGCACCGAGGCGCTCTTCTCCGAGGTGGTGCGCAACGGGCTGAAGCCGCTCACCCGCTACACCGTCACCTCCCCGGGCCGGCTGCGCGCGCAGCTCGACCGGATCCGGGCGGAGCACCTCGCGACCGAGGCCGAGGAGATCCGGCTCGGCTACATGAGCACGGCCGTCCCGGTGTTCGGCCGGGACGAGGCGCTCGTCGGCGCGCTGTCGGTGACGGGGCCGACCTACCGGATGGACCCGGGCAAGCTCTCGGGCGCG
Source organism: Spirillospora sp. NPDC046719 (assembly GCF_040645715.1). Taxonomy (NCBI): domain Bacteria; kingdom Bacillati; phylum Actinomycetota; class Actinomycetes; order Streptosporangiales; family Thermomonosporaceae; genus Spirillospora; species Spirillospora sp. NPDC046719. The sequence continues at coordinate 18,096 of NZ_JBEYYT010000162.1, forward strand.
CTGCGGACGGCGAGCATGGGCATCACGCGCTCGCTGCACCGGGTCCTGTGAGCGGCGCCGCCCCCGCTCCCGGCCCCCTCGGTCCCGTGCTGGCGGAGGTGCTGGCACGGGCCGGGGACCTGGCCGGCCGCTGGGAGCGCGAGGACTGCGGCGTCGTCACGGCGAAGGAGTTCCGCCGGTACGCGGCGGCGGTCGACGACACCGGCTACCTGCGGGCCGCCCGCGCCGCGGAGGCGGCCGGACGGCCCGTGACGGCGCCGCCGCTGTTCCTCACCGGCATCCTGAGCTGGGAGGACGGTCCGGTCGAGGCGGAGCTGCGACCGGACGGGCTGGCGGCCAGGGAGTCGCCGTGCACCCGCGGCCTGCCGGTGCGCCAGGTGCACGGCGGGCAGTCGGTCCGGCTCGGGAGCCCGCTCGTGGCGGGCGCGCGGGTGCGGGCGGACCGCGCGGTGCGCTCGGCGGAGGCCAAGCGGGGACGGTCCGGCGACTTCGTCGCGCTGGCCGTCACGACCCGCTTCACCGGCGAGGACGGGACGGAACTGGCCTCCGTCGACGAGACGATCATCGTGATGGAGCAGCCATGACCGGCCCGGGCACCGCCACGTCCGGCGAGCGGTGCCCCGCGCGGGCGTACTCGCACAGCACCGTGCAGCTGTTCCGGTTCAGCGCCGTCTCGTGGAACGCGCACCGCATCCATTACGACGAGCCGTACGCGATCTCCGAGGGCTTCGCCGGGCCGGTCGTGCAGTCCACGCTGCACGGGGAGATGCTCGCCCGGCACGCCCTCGACTGGGCCGGGCCGGACGCGCGGCTGCGGGCGGTGAGCTGGCGCAACCGGGCGACCGCCGTGGCGGGCGAGCCGCTCGTCTGGAAGGCGTCCGTCCGGGAGGCCGCGCCCGGTGACGACGGCCTGCGCCTGTGCCTGGACGCGGCCATCGAGAAGGCCGACGGCACGCCGTGCGCCGTCGGCACGGTCGAACTCGTCCGC
>NZ_JBEYYT010000163.1:0-19014 GCF_040645715.1 Spirillospora sp. NPDC046719
GCGGCGGTGCTCGCCGCGGCCGCCGGATGGGCGGTGTGGCCGTGGCTGCACGGCGGCGCGCCGCGCACCGAGTCGTGGTCGTGGATCCCCGGCCTCGGCCTCCACCTGTACCTGCGCTCCGACCCGCTGACCTGGATGATGATGGTCATCGTCGGCGGCGTCGGCGCGCTGATCGTGCTGTACTGCGGCCGCTACTTCACCGGTTCCGAGCCGAAGCTCGGCGCGTTCGCCGGGGAGCTGGTCGGGTTCGGCGCCGCGATGCTCGGGCTGATCCTGGCCGACGACCTCGTCCTGCTGTACGTGTTCTGGGAGCTGACGACCGTCCTGTCGTACCTGCTCATCGGGTACGACGCGGAGCGCGGCATCGCGCGGCGCGCGGCGACGCAGGCGATCGTCATCACCACGTTCGGCGGGCTGGCGATGCTGGTCGGGCTCCTCCTGCTCGGGCAGGCGGCGGGCACCGACCGGCTGTCGGCGATCGTCGCGGCGCCGCCCGGCGGGGGCACCGCGGCGGCGGCGGTCGTGCTGATCCTCGTCGGCGCGCTGTCGAAGTCCGCACTCGTCCCGTTCGGGCTCTGGCTGCCCGGGGCGATGGCCGCGCCGACGCCGGTCAGCGCGTTCCTGCACGCCGCCGCGATGGTGAAGGCGGGCGTGTACCTGGTGGCGCGGCTCGCGCCCGCGTTCGCCGGGACGGCCGGGTGGCGGCCGATCGTGCTGGGCTGCGGGATCGCGACGATGCTGCTGGCCGGGTGGCGGGCGCTGCGCGAGCACGACCTGAAGCTGCTGCTCGCCTACGGGACGGTCAGCCAGCTCGGATTCATGGTCGTGCTGGTCGGCGCCGGGAACCGGGTCGCGGCGCTGGCGGGGTTCACGGTGCTGCTCGCGCACGCCCTGTTCAAGTCCGCGCTGTTCCTCGCGGTCGGGGTCGTCGACCACTCGACCGGGACGCGCGACCTGCGGAAGCTGTCCGGGCTCGGGCGCGAGACGCCGGTGCTGTACGGGGCGGCGATCGCGGCGGCGGCGTCGATGGCGGGCGTCCCGGCGACGCTCGGGTTCGCCGGGAAGGAGGCCGCGTACGAGGCGTTCCTCGGCGGCGACACCGGACTGCTCGTCCTGCTCGCCGTGGGGTCCGCGCTGACCGCCGCGTACAGCCTGCGGTTCCTGTGGGGCGCGTTCGCGCGCAAGGAGGGCGTCGCGCCGCGCGACGTGCACCGTCCCGGGGTGCTGCTGCTCGCGCCGGTGGTGCTGCTCGCGGCGGCGGGCGTCGTCGTCGGGCTCCTCGCCGCGCAGCTGAACGCGCCGATCGAGCGGGAGGCCGCGCCGTTCCCGGTGACCCGGCACGGCGGCTACCACCTGTCGGCCTGGCATGGGTTCGGCGTTCCGCTGCTGCTCACCGCGGTGTCGCTGGCGGTCGGCGTCGCGCTGTTCGCGCTCGGACGGCGCGTCGCGCGCGTCCCGCAGTTCTTCGAGCCCGAGCAGGTCTACCTGCGGTTCATGCACGGGCTCAGCACGTTCGCGCTCCAGCTCACCGGGACCGTGCAGCGCGGGTCGCTGCCCGACTACCTGCTGATCATCCTGCTCGCCGCGGTCGGCCTGGCGGGCGGCGCCGTCGTGACGGGCCTGCCGTGGCCGGAGCCGCTCGGCGACCGGATCTGGGACTCCCCCGCGCAGGCGCTCGTCGCGCTGCTCACCGTCATCGCGGCGGCCGCGGCGATCCGCGCCCGCGACCGGGGCCAGACGGTCGTGCTGTCCGGCGCGTCCGGGTTCGGGGTCGCCACGCTGTTCGTCCTGCAGGGCGCGCCCGACCTGGCGCTCACCCAGTTCCTCGTCGAGACCGCGAGCCTGATCGTCTTCGTGCTGGTGCTGCGGCGGCTGCCCGCCCGGTTCTCGACGCGCTCCCCCGCGCAGCGCACCGTCCACCTGGTGGTCGGCGCGCTGGCCGGGCTCACCGCGACCGCCGTCACGCTGCTCGCGGCGCGGGCCCGCCACGCCGTGCCCGTCTCCGCCGCCTACCCCGGCGCGGCCCGGGAGGCCGGCGGCGGCAACATCGTCGCGGTCACGCTCGTCGACCTGCGCGCCTGGGACACCCTCGGCGAGAGCGTCGTCATCGCCCTCGCCGCCCTCGGCGTGACCAGCATGGTGTTCGCGCGGCGGCCGCTGGCGGCGCCGCCCCCGCCCGGCCCCGACACCAGCGTGTGGGGCGTCGAGGAGATCACCGCGCTGGACGAGGCCCCGCCCGCCGGATGGCTCGCGGCCGGGTCCACGCTCGCCGCCGAACGGCGCTCCATCGTGTTCGAGGTCGTCGCTCAGACGATCTTCCACACCGTGCTGCTGTACTCGCTGTTCCTGCTGTTCACCGCGCACTCCGCGCCCGGCGGCGGGTTCGCGGGCGGCATCGTCGCGGGGCTCGCGCTCGCCGTCCGCTACCTCGCGGGCGGCCCGTTCGAGCTGCGGGAGGCGGCGCCCGTCCCGGCGGGCGCGCTGCTCGGCACCGGCGCGATCATCGTGTCCGGGACCGCGCTCGGCGGGCTGGCCTGGGGGCACGCGGTGCTGGAGAGCGCGTCCGCGGACGCGCACCTGCCGCTGCTCGGCCACGTCCACCTCGTCACCTCGCTGCTGTTCGAGATCGGCGTCTACCTGATCGTCATCGGGCTCGTCCTCACCGTGCTGGCCGTGCTCGGCGCCGAGATCGACCGGCAGACCGAGGCCGACCGGCGCGGCGGGGCGGGCCGCACCGGCGAGGGGGCCGGCTGATGAGCCCCTCCCTGGTGCTCGCCGCGACCGGCGGGACGCTCGTCGCCGCCGGCGTCGTGCTGCTGCTGGAGCGCAGCCTGTCCCGGCTGGTCGTCGGGGTGCTGGTGCTCAGCAACGGGGTGAACCTGCTGATCCTCACCGCGGGCGGCCCGGCCGGCGCCGCGCCGATCCTCACCGGACGCGGCCCGCGCGGCGGCCCGCGCCGCGCGCTCAGCGACCCGCTGCCGCAGGCGCTGATCCTCACCGCGATCGTGATCTCGCTGGCGTCGGCGGCGTTCGTGCTGGCCATCGCCTACCGCAGCGGGCGGCTCAGCGGCGACGACGACGTCCGCGACGACATCGAGGACCTGCGGGTCCGCCGGGAGAGCGAGGACGACGTCGGGCTGCGCGCCGAGCGCGAGCGGCGCGCCGTCGCCGACCCGTCCGAGCTCGGCGCCCGCGAGGAGCCCGACAGCGACTTCCCCGGCGGCGTCCCCCGCGGCGTCCCCCGCGATGGCCGCCGCGAGCGCCGGCCGGGGCGGCAGGGGCGGCAGGGGCGGGACGGCCGGTGAACGCGCTCGTCCCGCTGCCGGTGCTGCTGCCCGTCCTGGCCGCCGGAGTCAAGATCCTCATCGGGCCGCGGCGCCCGGTGCTGAAACGCGCGATCAGCATCGTCGCGCTCACCGCGGTGCTCGGCGTCGCGGTCGCGCTGCTGGTCCGCGCCGACCGGGACGGCCCGCAGGTCATGCGGCTCGGCGGCTGGCCCGCGCCGGTCGGCATCACGCTGGTCGCGGACCGGCTGTCGGCGGTGATGCTCGCCGTGTCGTCCGCCGTCACCCTCTGCGTGATGGTCTACGCGTTCGGGCAGGACGTCGCCGAACGCGACCGGGACACGCCGCTGTCGGTGTTCCACCCGACCTACCTGCTGCTGACCGCCGGGGTCTGCGACGCGTTCCTCGCCGGCGACCTGTTCAACCTGTTCGTCGGGTTCGAGATGATGCTGATGGCCAGCTACGTGCTGGTGACGCTCGGCGGCACCATGGCCCGCGTCCGCGCCGGGACGACCTACATCGTCGTCGCGCTGCTGTCGTCGATGCTGTTCCTCGTCGCCATCGCCGTGCTGTACGCCGCGACGGGCACCGTCGACATGGCGCAGCTGTCGTGGCGGATCGCCGAGCTGCCCGGCCCGGTCGCCCGGATCGCCGAGGTGACGCTGCTGACCGCGTTCGCGGTGAAGGCGGCGGTGTTCCCGCTGTCGATGTGGCTGCCCGACTCCTACCCGTCCGCGCCGACCCCGGTCAGCGCCGTGTTCGCCGGCCTGCTCACCAAGATCGGCGTGTACGGGGTGATCCGGGCCGAGACGCTGCTGTTCCCGGGCGGCCACCTGCGCCGGGTGCTGCTGGTCGCGGCGCTGCTGAGCATGCTCGTCGGGGTGCTCGGCGCGATGGTGCAGATCGACGTGCGGCGGCTGCTGTCGTTCACGCTGGTCAGCCATATCGGCTACATGATCTTCGGGGTGGCGCTGGACTCGGCGGCGGGGCTCGCCGCGACCGTCTTCTACGTCCTGCACCACATCACGATCCAGACCACGTTGTTCCTGGTCGCCGGGCTCATCGACCGGCGCGGCGGCGCGACGTCGCTGGCCCGGCTCGGCGGGCTCGCGCGCACCGCGCCGCTGGTCGGCGTGCTGTTCTTCGTCCCGGCGATGAACCTCGGCGGGATCCCGCCGCTGTCGGGGTTCCTCGGCAAGCTCGGGCTGCTGCGGGCGGGCCTCGCGCAGGGCGGCCCGCTGGTGGACGTCCTCGTCGCGGGCGCCGTGGTGACGAGCCTGCTCACCCTGTACTCGCTGGTGAAGGTGTGGAACCAGGCGTTCTGGAGCGCCCCGCCGGACGACCTCCCGCAGAGCGCGCGCGCCGCGCGGCTGCCCGCCGCGATGGTCGCCGGAAGCGCCGCGCTGGTCGTCCTCAGCCTCGCCTACACCGCGGCGGGCGGCCCGCTGTACGCGCTGTGCGAGCGCGCCGCCGCCGAACTGCTGAACCCGCAGACCTACACGCGGGCCGTGTTCCCGTCGGGAGGCGCCACTTGAGGGAGTTCACCATCCGGATCGGACGCCGCCGCGAGCTCCGGCTGCCCGCGGTCGTCTGGCTGACGCTCGTGTGGGTGCTGCTGTGGGACCGGCCGACCGTCGCGAACCTGGTGTCCGGGCTGGTCCTCGCGGTGCTGCTGCAACTGGCGTTCCCGCTCCCGCCGGTCGGCCCGCAGGCGCGGCTGAGGCCCGTCGGGCTCATCGTGTTCGTGCTGCGCGCCGCCGCCGACCTGCTGCACAGCGCCGGGCCGCTGGCCTGGCAGGCGGCGGGCGGGCGCGGCCGGGCCAAGCGCAACTCGGTCATCGCGGTCCCGCTGCGCACCCGCTCCGACCTGATCCTCACCATCATGGCGATCTCGCTGTCGGCGACGCCCGGCACGCTGGTGCTGGACGTCCGGCACTCCGACGCGACGCTGTTCCTGCACGTCCTCGGCGCCGACGACGACGCGGCCGTGGAGAAGGCCCGGCGGGACGTGCAGGCGCTCGAACGCCGGACCGTCCGGGCCTTCGGCACCCGCGACGACATGCGCGCCCTCGCGGAGGACGGGTCATGACGGCCGTGCTCCTCGCGGTGGCGGCGGTGCTGTTCCTCGCCGCCGCGTGCACGCTCGTCCGGATCGTCCGGGGGCCGTCGATGCTCGACCGCGCCATGGCGCTGGACGTCCTGCTCGCCGTGATCATGGCGGGGCTGGGCGCGTCCGCGGTCGCCGACGGCGACACCTGGGTGCTGCCGACGCTGCTGGCCCTGTCGCTGGTCGCCTTCGTCGGCTCGGTCGCGGTCGCTCGGTTCCTCATCCACCGCGCCCCCGGCCCGGACGACACGGACCGGGGGGCGGACGCGTGAGGACGGCGTTCACGGCGGCGTTCCTGCTGCTCGGCGCGGGCGCCTCGCTCAGCGCCGGGCTCGGCCTGCTGCGGCTGCCCGACCTGTTCACCCGGATGCACGCCGCGACGAAGTCGCAGGCCGTCGGGCTGCTGCTGGTGCTGGCCGGCGTCGGCGTCCGGTTCCCGACCATCGAGGTGCTCACCTCGCTGGTGCTGGTCGCGCTGCTGCAGATCATCACCGTCCCGGTCGCGGCGCACCTGGTCGGGCGGGCCGCGTACCGCACCGGTCACGTCGACCGCGACCTGCTGCACGCCGACGAGCTGGCGCGCGCCCTCGGATCGCCCGGCAACGGCTGAGCCCGCGCCCCCGCCGAACCGGCGGTGGCGCTGCTGCCGCAGACCGGCGTCATCGGGTCGTGGCTCGGCGGGCGGGTGACCGCGCGCGGCGGCCCGCGCCTCCCGATGGTCGCGGGCATGGCGGCCGGCGCCGCCGGGTTCCTCGCCCTCACCGTCGCGACCCGCTCGATCCCTTACGCGGCGCTCGTGGCGCCGATGATGGCGACCGGGTTCGGCATCGCACTGCTCGGCGCGGTCGTCGCCGGAGGCGCGGCGCACTTCACCGAGGGGCTGCGGACCGCCATGCTCGTCGCGGGCGCCGCGCGTACGCGCTCGGCGCGCTCCTCGCTCTATCGGTGCCGCGCGGCGTCCGCAGCGACGCCGGACGGCCCGACCTGGCGGAGTCCCGCCGCTGAACCCCCGTCAGGACGGCGCGACCGCCGTCAGGACGAAGCGTCCGGGACCGGGCGATGCCCGAACGCTCCGGCCTCCCAGAGCGTGCGGACGTTCCGGACGAGCGGCGGGCCGACCGCGCGCAGCGCTTCCAGGTCGTTGTCGGCGACCGCGTTCGTCACCAGCGTGCTGGTCGCGGCGACGATCATCCGGCAGGTGAAGCGGCCCGCCTCGTCGCGCGCGCCCAGCATGTCGGCGAGCACGTCGGTGATCATGTTCTGCAGGTCCGCCCGCCGCCGGATCGCCTCGGGCCCGGCGGCGTACACCTCGATCAGAAACAGCCGGGTGTAGGGCAGCTCGATGGCGAGCGCCTCGAGGTAGGCGGTGAAGCCCTGCTCGAAACGGTCCATCGGGCCGCCCGCCGCGCCCGCGCCGCCCGCCGCGCCGTCCGTGGCGGGACGGCCGTCCTCGCCCGCGCCGATCATCTCCAGCAGGTGCTGCACCAGCAGGTCCCGCGCGACGTCGAAGGCGGCCATGAAGCAGTCGAGCTTGCTGTCGAACACCTGGTAGAAGCTCTGCCGCGACACCCCGGACCGCTGGAGCACGTCCGCCACCGAGGTGGCGACGTACCCCTTCTCCGCCATCACCTCGGCCATCGCGGCGCACAGCCGCGACCGCTGGATGCGTTCCACTTCCTCGGGGGACAGCGCCGAGCGCCCTCTGGGCAGCCGGCGCGGCGATGAGTCCGACACGCTGTTCACCTTATGTCCACCCGGCCCTGACGTGCTCGTACACCGGCACGGACGGTCCGGGACGGGCGGGTCAGGGCTTGCGGGCGACGCCGGCGGGGATCCAGGTGTGCGACGGGTCGGCCTCGGCGGGGTTCTTGCTGCCCCAGACGTCGACGTAGGACAGCCCGGGCGGGGCGTCCTCGTGCGGCGGGAGGTACTCCCAGCCGTCGAAGAACCGGTCGATCTCCTCGAACGTGCGGAAGTTCAGCCGGGCGGTGACGTTCCGGTAGACCTCGTTGAACCGCTCGATCTTGTCGGCGCGCTGCCCGTCGGCCGTGACGTGCGACAGCGCGAGGTAGCTCCCGGACGGCACCGCGTCGAGGTAGCGGCGCAGCAGCGACCACGGGTCCCGCTCGGGGTCCACGAAGTGCCAGATGGCGACGTGCAGGTAGCCGACGGGCCGGGAGAAGTCGATGAGCCGCCGCACCTCGGGGTCGGCGATGACGGAGTCGGGGTCGGCGATGTCGGCGTCGACGTATACGACGTTCTTCTCGCCGCCGCGGCGCAGCATGTCCCGCGACATGTCCAGGACGACGGGGTCGTTGTCGACGTAGACCACCCGCGCCTCCGGATGGACGACCTGGACGACCTCGTGGGTGTTCCAGGCCGTCGGGATGCCGGAGCCGAGGTCGATGAACTGGTCGACGCCTGCCCGCGCCATGACGGCCGCCGCGCGCTGCAGGAATATGCGGTTGGCCTGCGCCATGTAGTGCAGTTCCGGGACCTTCTCCTGGAGTTTCCGGGCGGCCTCCTCGTCCGCGGGGGTGTGGTGCCGGCCGTTGAGGAAGTAGTCGTAAATGCGTCCCGCCGAAGCGACACCCGGGCCGCTTTTCAAAGCGCCCTTGGGGTGGGGGTAGGTGTCCATCGTCTTCCTTGGGAAGGGGTCGGGGAAAGGGGAGAAGGGCGGCCCGGCGGGGGTTCGCCGGGTGCCCTTCGTCCGCCCTCATTCACTCACAGGTCGAAACGGCCCGCCTTCACCTGCCCGGCGAATGCGCGCCATGCCTCGCTGCCGAACACCAGCGTTCCGCCGTCGCGGTCCCTGGTGTCGCGGACGCCGACGACCCGGTCGCCGCCGCCGACCTCCACGCAGGCGTCCTGCGCGGCATTCGACCGCGACGATTTCCGCCAGGTTCCGGGGGTGATCAGATCATGATTCCTCATTGCGGGGCTATCCCTTCCATCATCTTCTCGAGGAACTCGGTCGTCTGTTTCGGGGTCAGCGCCTTCGCCTGGAGCCAGGCCCAGACCTGCTCGTAGCGGGCGACGGCGGCGCCGGTCTCGACCCGGCTGCGCCCGGTCACCGAGCCCTCGACGAAGATCCCCGCGCTGATGACATCGGAGTCGAAGTCGAACGCCATGAAGGAGCCGAGCGCCGGATGCGGGCCGGCGCTGAACGGCATCACCTGGATCGTCACGGCGGGCGGCGGCACCAGCAGGCGGGCGATCTGCGCGCGGCGCAGCGCCGGGCCGCCGGGCATCCGCGCCAGCGCGGTCTCGTCGATCATGAAGACGGCCTCGCGGACGGTGGCGCCGAACACCTCGGCCTGCCGTCCCATCCGCAGCTCGACGCCGGAGTCGACGCGGGTGGGCGAGACGCTGGGGTCGACGGCCTGGATGACCTGCCGGGCGTACTCGGGCGTCTGCAAGAGTCCCGGAATCGCGGTCAGGTCCCACGCGCGAATTCGGACGGCCGCCATCTCCATGCCGAGCAGTTCGGCGGTGGCGTCGGGCCAGTCGCCGCTGCCGTTCCACCAGCCCGGCCTACTCGCCCGTTCACGCAATTCCTCTAGTTCGTCCCGTTTGTCGGGCGGAACTCCGTAATGCGTGCAGAGCCCGCGCAGGACGAGAACACTGGGGGTGACCTCGGCGTTCTCCCAGCGTCTCACGGTCTGCGGATGCACTCCGAGATCACGGGCGATGGACGCCACCGACTCGCCGGACGCCTTGCGCGCATCGGCGAGGGCGTTGCCGAGCAGCCATCCCGACAGCACCGGCCCGTCGTCACCGGGAGTCATCCTCCGTGTCTACACCGCTCCATCACACCATGCAACCCGCACAATGCAGCTTTTGGCGCCGGGTGATCATTACGCATTGCCGACGATCATCCCGTGATCCGCGTCATGTAAATTGACATGAAGCGCTTGACACGCCACCGCCCGCGGAGGACCGTCTTTCGCAGGGAGTCAGCGTCGCCCGACCTGGCTGTCAGACACCGCCACCGCTCCCGGGAGCCCGCCATGACGATCTCCGCCATCGCCGAGCCCCCGTATCCGGACACCGCCGGCCGCCCGAGCGTACCCGGCGGCCGCGCGGACGCCCTCGGCGGCGCGGAGGACTGCGCGCGCCGCCTCATGTCCCGCCTTCACGCCCTCGGCCTGAGCACCTCGGGGCCGTGGGGAAACGGCTCCTCGCCGATGGCGGTCTCGGCGCAGTGCGTGCAGGTCGAGCCGTACGTCGGGCGCACCGTCTGGCTGCTGCCGCCCCCCGGCGGGCCGTCCGGCGGACCCGCGCCCGGAGACGCCCTCTACTGGCACTGGCAGCGGCCCCGCCGCGACCGCGCGGGCCGTCCGGTCGCCCGCTGGTTCCAGCCGTTCTGCCCGGCCGCCGACCCCGAGAAGGCCGCCACCGCGATCTCCGAGGCGATCTTCGCCGACCTCCGCAGGCGCGGCCGCTGACCGGGGACGGGGCTCCCGGCGAGCCGAGGGGGATCGCCGGTGCCCGCCCCGCGGTGGCGTCAGATCACCACTCGTCGACGTGCAGGACCTCGTCCAGCGGGACGCGCGGCGCCGGCCGGAACGTCTCGCCCGTGTAGTACGCGGTCGGGACGAGCGCGCCCTGCCGCACGTCCGCCGGCAGCCCGAGGACGTCCGCGACCTCCTGCTCGTACGCCAGGTGCAGCGTCGTCCACGCGGTGCCGAGGCCCCGCGCCCGCGCCGCGAGCGCGTAGTTCCACACGGCCGGGAGCAGCGACCCCCACAGCCCGGCCTGGTTCCCGTCCGGCAGCTTCCCGCCGTGCAGCCGCAGGCACGGGATCACCAGCACCGGCACGTCCCCCATGCGTTCGGCCAGGTAGGAGGCGCTGTCACCGACGCGGCGCTGCACCTCGGCGCGGTCCGGGTCGTCCGCGTACTGCCCGGCGGACGTGCCGCCCGCCGCGGCGTACGCGGCGAACGAGCGCCGGTAGTACTCGCCGATCGCCTTCCGCTTCTCGGTGTCGGTGACGACGATCCAGTGCCAGCCCTGCCGGTTGCTGCCGCTCGGCGCCTGGACGGCGATCTCCAGGCACTCGCGGACGAGGTCCATCGGCACGGGACGGGCCAGGTCGAGGCGCTTGCGCACGGTACGGGTGGTGGTCAGCAGTTCGTCCGGGCTCAGCGGAAGAGTCATGATCCCAGTATCGACGGCGGGGCCGGCGGGCCGGCGTCGGAGGGGTCGAGCATGGCGCGCGTCGCCTCGTCGACGATGTCGCGCATCGCGCGCTCGGCGGCCGCGGCGTCGCCCGCCTGGACGGCCTGGGCCACCTCGGCGTGCCAGCGGATCGCGGCCGGCTCCGGACGCGCGGGCATCAGGTGGTGGTGGGTGCGGCCCGCGAGGACGGCGGCGACGACCCCGCTGAGCGCGCCCATCATCTCGTTGCCCGACGCCTGCAGCAGCGTCCGGTGGAACTGGACGTCCGCCTCCAGGTAGGACTCCAGGTCGCCGGACTTGCCGTGCACCGCCATCTGCATGACGGCGCCGGTCAGCGTGCCGCACTGGGCGGGCGTCGCGCGCAGCGCCGCGAGGTGGGCCGCGACCGGTTCCAGCCCGCGCCGCAGCTCGCCGAGCTCGCGGAGCTGCTCGTCGCGGCCGGGCCCCTCCAGGCGCCAGCCGATGATCTGCGGGTCGAACAGGTTCCAGCAGCCGCGGGGCGCGACCGTGATGCCGACGCGGCGCCGGCTGGTCACCATCCCCATCGACTCCAGCACCCGGATCGCCTCGCGGACCACGGAGCGGGAGACCCCGAACCGGGCCTCCAGCTGCTCGATCCGCAGCACCTCGCCCGCCGGGACGTCCCCCGAGGTGATCTGCACGCCGAGCCGGTCGACGACGCTGCCGTGCAACCCGGCCGGGCTGTCTCGCACCATGGCGTCAATCATCACACGATTGCCTCGATGCAGGCACACCCCGATGTCAAAGGTATGTTTTTTCGACGTGACCTCTTGATAACGGCTGGTTAATGAGGTGCACTCGGCGCAGGTGGCGCCCCCCGCCCCCGGGATCTCCCCAGCCCCGCCACCGAGGAGGATGACCGCAATGCACTCGATCGTGCTCGCCGCGGCGCCGCACGCGTCCAGCGGGCGGCTCGTGCCCGCGGCGCTCGCCGGCATCGCGCTGATCGTCGTACTGATCACCTGGCTGAAGGTGCACCCGTTCCTGAGCCTCACCCTCGGCTCGCTGCTGGTCGGGGCCATCGCGGGACTGCCGATGGCCGACACCGTGAAGAGCTTCGGCAAGGGCTTCGGCGACACCGCGTCCGGCGTGGGCGCGCTGATCGCGCTCGGCGCGATGTTCGGCAAGCTGCTCGCCGACTCCGGCGGCGCCGACCAGATCGTCGACACCATCGTCGGACGGTCCGGGCGGCGCGCGCTGCCCTGGGCGATGGCGCTGGTCGGCGCGCTGATCGGGCTGCCGATGTTCTTCGAGATCGGCCTCGTGCTGCTGATGCCGGTGATCTACCTGGTGGCGCGCCGCTCCGGGCAGTCGATCATCGCGGTCGGCATCCCGGCGCTGGCCGGGCTGTCGGCGATGCACGGGCTCGTCCCGCCGCACCCGGGGCCGCTGGTCGCGATCGACGCGCTGCACGCCGACCTCGGCGTCACGCTCGGCCTCGGCGTGCTCGTCGCCGTGCCGACCGTCGCGCTCGCCGGGCCGCTGCTCGCCCGGTTCGCCGCGCGCTGGGTGGACGTCCGGCCGCCCGAGCTGTTCACCACCGGCGACACGGACGGCGACACCGACGGCGAGAAGGACGGCGCGGAGCAGGGCCGGCGCCGCCCCTCGTTCGCGCTCACCCTGGCGACCGTGCTGCTGCCGGTCGTGCTGATGCTGCTCAAGGCGTTCGCCGACATCGTGCTCGACGAGGGCACCGAGCCCTACACCGTCCTCGACAACCTCGGCACGCCGCTGGTCGCGCTGCTCATCGCGGTGGTCGTCGCGATGTTCACGCTCGGCCGCGGCTCCGGGATGGACCGCCGGACGATCACCGCGACGCTGGAGCGGTCGCTGCCGCCGATCGCGGGCGTGCTGCTGATCGTCGCGGCGGGCGGCGGCTTCAAGCAGACGCTCGTCGACACCGGCATCGGCAAGACCATCGCGGACTGGGTGGACGGCAGCGGGGTGTCCGTGCTCGTCCTCGGCTGGCTCGTCGCCGTGCTGATCCGGCTCGCGACCGGGTCGGCGACCGTCGCGACCGTCACCGCGTCCGGCATCCTCGCCCCGCTCGTCACCGGGCTGAGCACCGGCGACACCTCGCTGCTGGTCCTCGCCGTCGGCAGCGGCTCGCTGTTCTTCTCGCACGTCAACGACGCCGGGTTCTGGCTGGTCAAGGAGTACTTCGGGCTGAGCGTCGGGCAGACGATCAAGTCGTGGTCGCTGATGGAGACGGTGATCTCGGTCTGCGGCCTGGTGTTCGTCCTCGCGCTGAACATCGTCGTCTAGCCGGAGCCGTCGTCTAGCCGGAGCCGTCGTCTAGCCGGAGCCGTCGTCCAGCCGGACGCGGTCATCCGGCCGCGGGCAGCCACAGCTCGAACGCCGCGCCGCCGCCGGGGGCGGCGGCCGCGGTCAGGTCGCCGCCGTGCGCGCGGGCGACGCCCCGGGCGATGGCGAGGCCGAGGCCCGCGCCGCCCTCGTCGCGGGCGCGCGCGTCGTCGAGCCGGACGAACCGCTCGAAGATCCGCTCCCGGTCGGCGGGCGGGACGCCGGGGCCGTCGTCGGTCACCCGCAGCACCACCCGCCCGCCGCCCGCGGACAGCGCGGCGCCGACCGACGACGCCGCGTGCCGCTGCGCGTTGTCCAGCAGGTTGACCAGCACCCGTTCGAGCTGCGCGGCGCTGCCGAGCACCTCGAACGCGCCGGTCCCGGTCACCTCGACGGGGACCCGGTCGGTCGCGGCGCGGTGCGCCACCTCCTCGCGGACCAGCGCCCCGAGGTCGACCCGGTCGTGGCGGGGCCGCTCCCCCGCGTCCAGCCGGGCGAGGAGCAGCAGCCCCGCCGCCAGGTCCTGGAGCCGGACGACGTCCTGGACCGCGCCGTCCACGTCCAGCAGGTGGGGGTGCGCGGCGGCGACCTCCAGCTGCGTGCGCAGCGACGCGAGGGGGCTGCGCAGCTCGTGCGAGGCGTCCGCGACGAACCGGCGCTGCCGCTCCACCGACCGCTCCAGCGCGCCGAGCGTCTGGTTGGTCGTCTCCGCCAGCCCCGCCACCTCGTCGCGCGACCCCGGCACCGGCACCCGCCGCGCGAGGTCGCCGGCCGAGGTGATCGCCGCCATCTCCGCCCGGATCGCCTCCACCGGACGCAGCGCCCGCCGCGTCACCAGCCACGTCACCGCCCCGACCACGAGCAGCAGGAGCGGCAGCCCCAGCAGCATCGCGCGGGTCACCGACCCGACGGCCTGCGTGGCGAGCCGCGCCCCCGCGTGCACGACGACGGTCCCGCCCGACGGCGCGGTCGCCGCGACCGCCGCGAACCGGTAGTCGGCCGTGTCGTGGCCGACGGTCGCGCGGCCGCCGCCGTAGTCGACGTCCGTGGAGACCTCACCGCGCCCCGGCCGCTCGCCGCGGCCGCCGTGGTCGTCGTGGCCGCCGTCATCGTCCCCGCCCGTGGACGTCGCGGTCGGCGCCGCGTTCGGCGCCACGGACGACGACCCGGTGCCGCTGATCGCGTCCAGGTCCTTGGAGACCGCGACGACCCGGCCGTGCTCGTCCACGACCTGCACCGGATGGTCCTCGGAGTCGGGCAGGTCGAGCCGGGTGACCGGCGTCCCCACCGCGACCTGCGCCGCGACCTCCCGCGCGATGATCTCCGCCTGGAGGTCGGACTGCCGGGTCAGGCTGCCCCGCAGCGTGAGCAGCACGGTCAGCCCGGCCGCGACCAGCGCGACCGCGACGACCGCCGTCGCGGCCAGCGCCGCCCGCGAGCGCACGGACGCGAACGGCCGCCTCCTCCCGCGCGGCACGTCAGCCGCCGTCGGTGCTCAGCCGGTAGCCCGCGCCCCGCACCGTCGTGATCGACCGCCGGCCGAACGGCGCGTCCAGCTTGCGGCGCAGCGCGCTGACGTAGACCTCGACGATGTTGGGGTCGCCGTCGTAGGCGAAGTCCCACACGTTCTCGATGATCTCCGTCTTCGGCACCACCCGGCCCGCGTTGACGGCCAGGTGCTCCAGCACGGCGAACTCCTTCGCGGTCAGCTCGACCTCCGCCTCGCCGCGCCGGACCGTCCGGGACGCGGGGTCCACCCGCAGGTCGCCGAGCACGATCTCCGGGGCGCCGCCGCGCGTCCGGCGGCGCAGCAGCGCGCGGATCCGGGCCAGCAGCACCACGTAGGAGAACGGCTTGGTCAGGTAGTCGTCGGCGCCGGTGTCCAGGCCCTCCGCCTCGTCGTACTCGCCGTCCTTGGCGGTCAGCATCAGGATCGGCACCTCGGACCCGGCGGCGCGCAGCTCGGCGCAGACCCGGTAGCCGTTCAGGCCGGGCAGCATGATGTCCAGGACGACCAGGTCGTAGTCGCCCTCGGTCGCCCGGTGCAGCCCGGTGACGCCGTCGTGCGCGACGTCCACGGTGAACCCCTCGGCCGTCAGCCCGCCGGCCAGGGACCGGGCGAGCCGCCGCTCGTCCTCGACCACCAGCAGCTTCATGCCCCCAGCCTGCCAGAACACGGCTGAAGGGATCTTCAGGAAGCTTCAGCGTCCCTTCAGGCCCGCTCCCGCAGGGTGGTGGACGTCCGCAAGACCGATCCGACGGGGAGAACGATGAAGCCCGACCTGCGCAAGTTCCTGACCGGCCGGCGCCTGCTGGTCACCGGTGTCGCCGCCGCGGCCGTGGCCGCCGGGACGGCCGGCACCGCCCTGGCCGCCGGCCACGCCGACGGTGACGGCGACCGTCCGGCGAAGGCCCCCGCCGTCACCGCCGACCAGGCGATGGCGGCGGCGCTCAAGGCGGCGCCCGGCACCGTCGGCGAGGCCGACCTCGACGACGGCGCCTGGGAGATCGAGGTCCTGGCCGCCGACGGCACGTGGCACGAGGTGAAGGTCGGCACCGCGAACGCGAAGGTGACCGCCGACCGCGCCGACCGCGGCTCCGGCTCCGACGCCGCCGAGGCGCAGGGCCTGAAGAACACCAAGGTCACCGCGCAGCAGGCCGCCGCGACCGCGCTGAAGACCGTCCCCGGCGCCGTCACCTCGGTGGAGCTGGAGAACGAGGGCGCGAAGCCCGCCTGGGAGGTCGAGATCACCGGGCAGGACGGCGCCCGGCACGAGCTGCTCGTCGACGGTGCCGGCGGCACCGTCACCCAGAACAAGGCCGAGCACGACGACCACGGCAAGAAGGAGGACGACGGAAAGAAGGAGGACGACGGCAAGCACGCCGACGGGAAGCACGAGGACGGCAAGCACGACGATCACGGCGGCCAGGACGACGACGACTGATCCCGCCCGCACCGCCCATCGCAGGCCCGCAAGGGGGCGCCGCGCACCGCGCGCGGCGCCCTCGGCGTCTCAGAGCATGATCTTGCCGCCGGCGATGTCCAGGGTCAGGCCGGTGAGCCAGGACGACTGCGCCGAGGCGAGGAACAGGGCGGCGGACGCGACGTCGCCGGTCTCGCCCATGCGGCCGAGCGGATGGGCGGCGGCGACGAGGTCCTGCACCTCCGGCGGCATGTGCCGCTCGGTGCGCTCGGTCCGGATCGCGGCGGGCGCGACGCAGTTGACGCGGACGCCCTGCTCGCCGACCTCGGCGGCGACATGCCTGGTCAGCGCCTGGACGCCGGCCTTCGCCGCCTCGTAGGCGACCGGCGCGCCCCACGGGTTGCCCATGTCGCGGCCGCCGGCGCTCGGCAGGTTCGACGGCATCCGCCCGGCCGAGGACGACATCGTGACGATCGAGCCGGCGCCGCGCTCCTGCATGCCGGGCAGGAAGCTCTTCAGGGTGAGGAACGTCGCGGTGAGGTTGCCGTCGACGACCGAATGCCATTCCTCCTCCGTCATGGCGGCGGTCGGGCCGGGGCGGGCGATGCCGCCGCCGGCGAAGGCGCAGAGCACGTCGGCGGGCCCGAGGTCCGCCTCGACGCGGCGGCGCGCGTCCTCGACGGCGGCGAGGTCCGTCACGTCGGCGACGACGCCGATGCCGCCGGTCTCCTTGGCGACCCCGTCGAGGGCGCCCGAGTCGCGGCCGAGCACCGCGACCCGGGCGCCCTCCGCGGCGAACGCGCGGGCGGTCTGCGCGCCGATGCCGCGCGATCCGCCGGTGATGACGACGACCTTGCCGTTGAGCTCGGGGTACATCGGGGCCTCCCTGACTGAGTGTGCGCTCATTCCCAGCTTGAGTGAGTACTCACTCATTGTCAAGCGGGCGCGCGTCCGGGCGACGTCGTCCTCGATCCGCAGGAACCTGGTCATGCCCCCATTCGACGCCCGCCCGCCCCCGCCCGCAACGGCCCGCCGGCGCTCCCCCGGCACGCCCCGTCCGGGAGCCTGAAACCGGTCATCCGCGGCCGACTGCGGCCACTTCTCCCATCTGTGTCAGGGGACTCACAAGGTTCGCGGAACAACTGCCAGTATTTGACGAACCCTCTCGGTAAGGGATGCGTCACAACTGAAAGCCGGTGGCATCGCGGCCCGCGCTGCCGTCCGGGATGTCCGGCGGACCGGTGACCCGAACGCCACGGCGGAGGTGCGAATGGCGTGGGAGGACGAGCCGGGCGGGCACCCGCGCCCCCCGTCCGGGGACGCGCACGGCCCGCCGGGAGGGCTCCCGCCGCCCGGGGCCGCCGTGCCGCACCCCCGCGTCGTGCCGCCGCGCGCCCGCGCCGACGTCCAGGCACCGGACGGCCCCGTCGAGGACGTCGACGAGCGCGCCGAACCGCTGCGCGCGGACGTGCTCCGGCGGCGCGCGCCCGGCCGGCTGCGCGCGCTGCTGCGGCCGAACCCCCCTCCCACCGCCGACCGGATCCCCCCTGTTCCTTCGAGCGGGCCCTTCTCCCCGACCGGGCCCGTCCCCCCGACCGAACGTCCAGTGAGGGCCGAGCACATGACCGAAGCGAGCACGCCGCTGCCGCCGCCCGCCCCCCGCGGCGGCGGGGAGCGGTTCTCCCCGCTGCTGTGGGCGTCCGGCGTCAACCGGGCGATCCTCCGGCAGAGCCCCACCGACAAGTCGCGCTTCCAGGGCCTCGGCAGCGTCGTGATCTTCACGGCGGCGCTGGCCGGGGTGTCGATGGCCGCGGCGCTGCACATCGCGCTGAAGGCGCCGTGGCCGGTGATCGTCCTGCTGACGGCGGGCTGGTTCCTCGGCATCCTGTCGCTGGACCGCTGGCTGGTCGCCTCCATGACGCGGACCACCAGCAAGTGGGGCGTGGTGCTCCTCGCGCTGCCCCGGCTGGCGCTCGCGCTGCTGTTCGGCTTCGTGCTGTCGATGCCGATCGTCCTGCAGATCTTCGCGCCGGAGATCTCGCAGGAGGTCAATGTCCTGCACGCCGAGGCGGAGTCGAAGTACCAGGCGCAGACCGCCGACGACCAGGTCGGCAAGCGCATCGACTGGCTGGAGAAGCGCAAGCAGCAGCTGGAGGCGCAGGTCACCGCGGGCGGCCTGCCCGCCACGCCGGACGCCGACCCCACCCTCAAGCAGCTCCAGGACAAGCGCGACGAGCTGCAGAAGCAGCTCGAGCAGCGGCGCGAGAAGCTGACCTGCGAGCAGCTCGGCAAGTGCGGGACGGGCCGCGCCGGCCTCGGCCCCGAGGCCCGCAAGCGCATCCAGGACTACAACGACACCAAGCGCGACTTCGACACCGCCGACACCCAGCTCAAGAACTACATGGCGCAGCTGAAGACCAAGGGCGTCCAGGACGCGCAGAACGAGCTGAACGGGCAGGGCGGCGCCGAGGGCGTGAACGCGGAGCTGACGCGGCTGAAGAAGCAGCAGTCCGCGCTGCAGCAGCAGCACGCGGCCGACACCCGCAAGTCCGACGGGATGGCGCTGCGGCTGGAGGCCCTCAACCGGCTGTCGCAGAAGAACGGCACGATCGGCACCGCGCACCTGTTCGTCACGCTGATGTTCATCGCGATCGAGCTGCTGCCGGTGCTGGTGAAGATGATGCAGATCCTCGGGCCGCCGACCGTGTACGACGACCTCGTCGCGGCGCACGAGCGGGAGAACCGGGAGACCGGCGCGCACCTCGCCCGGCGCGACGCGGACGTGGCGCGGGTCCGCGCCGCCGACGACGTCAAGTACGCGGGCCTGGTGTACGACGCGCGCCGCGCGATGCTGGAGAGCCTCGCGCAGCGGACCGCGATGGCGGAGGGCGAGGTCGGCGAGGCGGCGCTGGAGGAGTGGAAGCGCCGCGAGATGGCGCGGATCCCCGCCGACCTCGACCGGTACGTGCGGACGGAGCCGGGCTACGGCGCGCCGATGGCGTCCGGGACGCCCGGCGGCCCTGCTTTCGGCGGCCCTGCTTTCGGCGGCTCAGCGTCCGGCGGCTCCGCGTTCGGCGCGCCGGTGGCGCCCGCGAACCCGGGCGGGATCGCGTTCGATCCGCCGGTGCCGCCCGGGAACGGCGGGTACCCGGCGGGCCGCCCGGCGCCGTCGGGGGGCGGCGGCTTCGGCGGG